>NZ_JAAXKY010000018.1 GCF_012911925.1 Pseudonocardia xinjiangensis
GTGCTGGGGACGGTGGGGGCCGGCTCGTGGGCGGGCGAGCGGCCCTGCGTGTGGGCGAGCAGCGAGTCGACCACGTCGGTGAGCTCACCGCGGCGGCCGAACGCCCGGCGCTGCACGGCGGCGCCACTGCCGCGGGCCAGCGTGGCCTGCGACAGCTCCAGCACCTGCTCCCAGTCACCGAGCTCCTCCAGTTGCGGGCGGAGCTGGTTGACGAGCTGGCCCACCAGCAGCGGCGGCGCCACCAGCGCCGGCCCGACGAGGTCGACGAGGTCGCCCTCCAGGCCCGAGCGGGCCGCTCGCCAGGTGGCGGCCCTCAGCAGCTCGTGGCGCGACTCGGGCAGCGGCACCCCGGCCGCGAAGTCCTCCCTGGCCTTGCCGACCAGCGCGCGGAAGAGCCCGGCGATGAGCACCACGTCGTCCACCTGGGGACAGGCGTCACAGACCCGCAGCTCGACCGTGGGCAGGTGGGCGCTGGGCCGGATGTCGAAGTAGACCATCCCGGGGTCGCTGATCGTGCCGGACGCGATGAGGTCGGCGACCATGGCGTCGTACTCCGCCGCCGTGGACACCGTGGCAGGCGGGCCCGCGGTGGGCCAGCGCGACCACACCATCGACCGGTAGCTGGCGTAGCCGGAGTCGTGACCTCGCCAGTACGGGGAGCTGGCCGAGATGGCGAGCAGCAGCGGCAGGTAGGGGGCGACGCGGCGGACCACCTGCACGGCCTCGTCGCGGTCGGGCACGTCGACGTGGACCTGGGCGCCGCAGATGTGCTGCTCCCGCACCAGCATCTGGTACTCGTGCTGCATCTTCTCGTAGCGGGCGCCCGCCGAGATGGCGTCCCCGGCCAGCTCGGCGAGCGGGACGGTCCCCGCTGCCACCACGCCGAGACCGAGCGGCTCGGCCACCGACTCCAGGGTGGAGCGCAGCCGGTGGAGATGGCCACGCAGCTCGTCGAGGGTGCCGCAGACGGGCGTGTTCGTCTCGACGAGGGAGCGCTGCAGCTCGGGCGCGAACTCGGCGCCGTCGAGCTGCGCGAGCAGCGCCTCGACCTCGGGCGCGGCGTGGCGCGTCTCCAGGTCGACGACGTGGAACTCCTCCTCGACGCCGAGCAGGGGGAGATCGCTCATGACGGCGACGCTAGGAGACGCGTGTTACGGCCGTGCTGCTGTGGTGCTACTCCGAGGTGCCTGCACACGCTTGCACTGTGCCCGTTCGTGCGCGGGACGACACACAGCGACACCCGGTCATGCTCGTTTCGTGTGATCAGCGGTAGGCGGCGTCGAAGAAGGCGAGCTCCAGATCGACGGTGCGGGTGAACAGCTCCCGCACCCGCTCCCGGTCGGCCGGTTCGAGGCCGGTGGCCACACGGTCGAACTCGGACCGCAGGAACTCCACCCACGTCTCGAACGCGGAGCCCCGGTGCAGCTCGATCCACTCCCGCTGGAGCGGCTCGTCGGGTGCGGTGGCGTCGGGCCGGGTGGCCCAGTCCAGGTAGACCCACTCGGCGACGAGCAGCACGGTGAGGCAGGAGGCGTAGTCGGCGCTGCGCCGGGCGGTGTCCATCAGCTCGATGAACCCCACCGTGGGCGCGAGCAGCACGGGCTCGGTGCGGTCGGGGAGGGGGACGTCGAGCACGTCGAGCGCCCTGGCGAAGAAGTCGTTCTCCGGGCCGGCCACCACCCCGAGCTGGCGGGCGTGCACGATCCGGGCCTCCGGCCGGTCGGCGGTGGCGACGGCGGCCCCCATCAGCGCCACGAACGCGTCGACGAACTGGTGGTCCTGCACGAGGTACGTGGTGAGCACCGGGGGTGGGACCTGCCCACGCCAGATCTCGGTCACGAACCGGTGCCCCACGGCCGCGTCCCAGGTGGTGCCGGTCAGCTGCCGCAGCTCCGCACTGAACATCACCCCACGACCCTAGGCCGTGCCCGCCCGCAGCAGGCCGTCGACCAGCCGGGGTGCGACGGCACTCGTGTCCAGAGCCGCGGCGAGCGTGACGTCGGCGCCGTAGCCGTCGGCGACCAGCTCCCGGCCCGAGCCGGTGGCGGCGAGCACGGTGGCGAGCCCGCGGGCGTGTGCCGTGGCGAACTGGGCGGCGGCGAGCTCGGCCTCGGGCGAGCACTCGGCTCCCGGCAGCGCCGCTGCGATCGCCCCGGCGCCGAGCGCGTCCTCCACGGCGACCCGCAGGGTGCCGCCGGGCCAGCGCTCCCCGGCCGGGACCAGCCCGATCGGCCCGCCCACCGCCAGCGCCGCTGCCGCCGTGGCCGAGGCGTTGCGCAGGCACCCGGCGATCAGCACCGCCCCGCTCCCGGCGACCGTGGCGCACAGCGTGGCCCCGTTGGGGGAGGGCAGCCCCAGCTGCGTGCCGGCAGGGAGGCCGACCAGCGAGGACGGCCGCAGTGACGGCCCGGTGCCCGACCGGGGGCCTGCGGGCTGCACGCCCAGGGAGCGGGCCTGGGCCTCGGCGGCGCCGGGGCCGGCGTAGCGCTGCGGGAGAACCGCGGCGCCCCGCCCGACCGCGACGTCGACCGAGGTGCAGAACGACAGCACGTCGACGACCACCACCACCGCGCACTCGGCGGCCAGCAGCTCGGCGCCCTCGAGACCCCACTCCAACCGCACCCCGTACTCGCGCTGGCGGTGCTCCGGGCGGGCGTCGACGGGCATCGCGCCACCCTAGGTCCCGATCTTGTGGCGAGCGACCGAGATCGACGTGGTGGGGGTGGCGAGCGGGGCGGCCGCAACCCCGCTCACGTCGATCTCGACGGATGCACCTGCCCCGGGTGAGGTGGCTGGTGACCGAGGCGGGGTGCGACCACCCGCAGGAGCGGCAGGGCGATGAGCAGCGCGGCCGCAACCAGGAGAGCGCTGACCCAGACCGGTCCGAGGTCGCCGGCACCGCTTCCGAGAGCCACTGCCGCGACGACAGGGCCCCCCGCTGCGCCGATGTTGAGCGCCGCGGTCGCGTACGACCCGCCCATGGTCGGGGCGCCCGCCACCTCGTAGAGCACCCTGGCGATCACGGTGCTGCCCAGCGCGAAGGACAACGCGCCCTGCACGAGGACGAGGACCAGGAGCGCCACCGGGTGGCCGGCGAGGGTCGCCAGCGCGACCCAGCCCAGCAACAGCAACGGCCCGCCGACCACGATCACGATGCCGGGGCGCTGATCCGAGAGCCGACCCGCCGCGGTGACACCGACGAAGGAGCCCACACCGAAGAGCACCAGCGCGACCGGGACCCAGAGCTCCGGCAGGCCGGCGGTCTCGGTCACGATCGGTGCCAGGAAGGTGAACGTGGCGAAGGTGGCGGCGTTGACCAGCGCGCCGATCAGCATGACCAGGACCGGTCGGGGCTTCGCGAGCTGGGCGATCTCGGAACGCAGGGAAGGGCCCGCCGGAGCCATCGGTGCGGTCGACCGCGCGGGGACGCCCCGCACGATGCCGACGGCAGCGGGAAGGCAGAGCAGGGCGACCGCCCAGAAGGTCGCCCGCCAGCCCAGCAGGGTGCCGAGCACCGCGCCGCCCGGAACCCCGGCGACGGTGGCCACCGTGGTTCCGGACAGCAGGACCGCCAGCGCACGTCCCTTCTCGTCCGCCGCGACGAGCGTGGCCGCGGTGCTCAGTGCGACCGCCAGGAAGCCTGCGTTGGCCAGGGCGGCGATCGCCCGGGTGAGGAGGAGACCCGCGAAACTTGTCGTGAGTGCGCCCACGACATGGGCGGCGGCGAACACCAGCACGAAGCCCAGCAGGGCGGCCCGCGCAGGCCACCGGCGCGCCAGCGCCGCCATCAGCGGCGCGCCGACGATCATTCCGGCCGCGAACGCTGAGGTCAGAAGGCCGGCGGCGCCGACAGACACGCCAAGGCCGGTGGCGATGTCCGGCACCAGGCCGGCGAGCATGAACTCCGACGTGCCCATGGCGAAGACAGCCACGGCGAGCAGGTGGAGAGGAAGAGGCATCGAGGACTCCGGGGTGAGAGAACCAGAAGGAGGCGTCTCGTCACCGCGGCCAGCGCCCAGGAGGTACCCGCAGCAGCCACCCCCGTGCAGCACGGGCTGCCGGGGTGCGAACTAGGAATTCAGTGGGTTCAGGGGGCCGACGGCGTGACCGGCAGCCCCACCCTGGATGCCTCAGGGCTCGACATGCCGCAGACCGTACTCACCGCGGCCGCTCGTCGCGCAACCGGTTACACGTCGATGGGCGAGCCCAGTGACACCACCTGGTGCGGGGGGAGGCCGAAGTACGCGGCGGGGCTCACCGCGTTGCGGCTCATGACGCAGAACAGCCGCTTGCGCCAGCGCGCCAGCCCGGGCTCCCTGGTGTAGGTGATCGTGATGCGGCTGAGGAAGTAGGTGGCGTGCTTGAAGTCGAGGTCGAGGCCCTTCTGGCGGGCGAGCCGCAGCGCGGCCGGCACGTAGGGCTTGTCCTGGTAGCCGAACCGCACGGTGAGGTGGAAGATCCCGTCGTCGGGGACGCAGGCGTCGTCGATCTCCAGGCGTTGGGACCGGGGCACGTGGGGGACCGCCACGTTCTGCACGTTGAGGACCAGGACGTGCTCGTGGAGGACGTGGTTGTAGCGGACGTTGTGGCGCAGCGCGAGCGGCGTGGTGCCGGCGTTCGCGTTGAGGAACACCGCGGTGCCCGGCACGCGGATCGGGGGGTCGTCGGAGGTGGCGACCCCGCGGACGAAGTCCTCGAGCGGGCCCTCCTGCTCGGTGCGCTTGCGCGTGACGATCTCGCGGCCGCGGTGCCACGTCATCAGGATGACGGCGACCGTGATGCCGATGATGAGCGGGAACCAGCCGCCCGAGAGCACCTTCGTCAGGTTCGCCGCCAGGAACGCGAGCTCGACGATGAGCAGGCCACCGGCGCCGATGACCACGAGCCACATGGGCGTGCCCCAGCGCCGCCGGGCGACCACGAAGAACATGACGGTGGTGATCGTGAGGGTGCCGGTGACGGCGATCCCGTAGGCCGAGGCCAGTGCGGTGGACGACCCGAAGCCGATCACCAGGCCGATGACGGCCACGAACAGCACCCAGTTCACGGCAGGCACGTAGACCTGCCCGGCCTCCTTCTCGGAGGTGTGCCGGATCGTGAGGAACGGAAGGTAGCCCAGCTGCACGGCCTGGCGGGCCATCGAGAACGTGCCCGTGACGACGGACTGGGAGGCGATCACGGCGGCCGCCGTGGCCAGTATCAGCAGCGGGTACTGGCCCCACGATGGCGCCAGCCGGAAGAAGGGGTTGTCCGCGGCGCGGGGGTCGGAGAGCACGATCGCCCCCTGACCCAGGTAGTTGAGGATCAGCGCGGGGAACACCACCGCGAACCAGGCGTTGCGGATCGGACGGCGGCCGAAGTGCCCGATGTCGGCGTAGAGCGCCTCCGAGCCGGTGATCGCCAGCACGACCGACCCGAGCGACAGGAACGCCGTGGGGAAGTCGTGGAAGAAGAAGGCAACGGCATAGGTCGGCGACAGTGCCCGGAGGATCCCGGGCTGTGCGATCACGTGGACGAGCCCCAGCACGCCCATCACCACGAACCAGAGCAGCATGACCGGCCCGAACGCCTTCCCGACCGCGCCGGTGCCGAAGCGCTGGCAGTAGAACAGGGCGGTCAGCAGGACGATCGCGATCGGGACGACCCACATCTTCAGCCCCGGACTGGCCACCTCCAGGCCCTCCACGGCGCCGAGCACGGAGATGGCGGGCGTGATCATCCCGTCGCCGAAGAACAGCGCCGCTCCGAGGACGCCCAGCCCGATCAGCAGCCACCGCGTCCGGGCGGCGAGTCGCTTCACCTGCTGGATGAGCGAGATCAGCGCCATCGTGCCGCCCTCGCCGTCGTTGTCGGCCCGCGTGACCAGGCTGACGTACTTGACGCTGACGATGATCGTGATCGTCCAGAACACGAGTGAGAGCACGCCGTAGACCGTGCCGGGGTCGGGTGTGAGCCCGCGGGTCTCGGTGAAGGTCTGCTTCAGCGCGTAGAGCGGGCTCGTGCCGATGTCGCCGTAGACTATTCCCAGCGCTCCGAGCGCCAGCACGCCCGCCCCGGTCTTCCGCGCCGCGGACGACGGTCCCTGCGGCGGAGCGGGGCCGGGCGAGTCCGGAGCGGTCTCCGGGGTCGAGACCATCAGGCGAGGTAGCGGGTCAGGTGGTCCATGTGCGCCCATTCTGCCCCTCTGACGTGCGCAAAGGGACTGAGCGATCCGTCACCGGATACGGTGACCGGTTTCCGCGCAGGAGTATCCGCCGAGCGCTTCCACCTCGGCGCGGAACGCGGGGCGCTCCAGCAGGGCCCACAGCGGCGCGAGCATCGCGTCGTCCAGACCCGACGTGCGCAGCACGAGGTCGTAGGGCTCCCGGGCGACGGGCACGAAGTCGAGGCCGAACGCCCGGGCGGCGGCCAGGATGCCGAGCCCGGTGTCGGCCCGGCCCGCTGCCACCGCGGCGGCCACGGCGAGGTGGGTGTGTTCCTCCCGGGAGTAGCCGGTGACGGCGGCGGGGTCGAGGCCGCGCTGGGCCAGTTCGTGGTCGAGCAGCGCGCGGGTGCCCGCCCCCCGTTGCCGGTTGACGTACCGCACGTCGGTCCGCACCAGGTCGTCCACGCCGGACAGGCCGAGCGGGTTGCCCGGGGCCACGATCAGCCCCTGGTCGCGGTGCACGAGCCGGATGACGGCGATCTTGTCGCCGTCGAGGATCTTTTCCACGTACGGCAGCGTGTACTCGCCGGTGGCCGGGTCCAGCAGGTGCGAGCCCGCGATGTGGCAGAGGCCGTCGCGCAGCGCCACGAGCCCGCCGAGCGACCCGACGTTGGACGAGGCCAGCGTGACCAGCGGGTCGTCGGCCCGCAGCGCTGACGCGGCCACGTCCAGCACCAGGTCGTGGGAGCCGATGGCCACGATCGTGCGGCCGATCTCGCCGAGGCCGCGCAGCAGTTCGACCCGCACGTGCTCCCCGGCGTGGTGGCCCTCCAGCCCGGCCGGGACGACCAGCAGCCCGTCGGCGCGGACCAGCGATGTGAGCACCCCGGCGCCGCGGGGCAGCGGGGTGGCCACCACCTCGCCGCCGACGCGCCCGAGCCGCACCCGCACCCAGTCGTCCATCCCGACGTTCGAGGCGAGCTTGCGGGCCAGCCGGGCCGTGGTCGAGGGCCGTTCGCGCGGTGCGGCCCCCTCGAGCGCGGCGAGCAGCGGGACGGCGAAGATGTCGAACGTCAGCGAGGCGGACACCGGGTAGCCGGGCGCGCCGAGCACCGGCGTCGCGTCCACGGCGCCGAGCACGACCGGGTGCCCGGGCCGGACTGCCACGCCGTGCACCGCGAGCGTGCCCGCGCCCGCGACGACCCGTGCCGTGTAGTCGTCACGGCCCGCGCTGGAGCCGGCGACGAGCACCACCAGGTCGGCCTCGGCGGCGGCGGCCCGCAGCGCTTCGGTGATCACCGCGGGGTCGTCGCGGACGATCGGCGTCACCCGTGCCTCGCAGCCCAGCTCGCGCGCCTGCGCCGCGAGCATCAGCGAGTTGGTGTCGAGGATCTCGCCGGGGGCGGGCTCGGTGCCGATCGGGCGGATCTCGTCGCCGGTCGGGACGATCACCACGACGGGCGCACGGCGCACGGTGAGCTCGACGGCTCCCGCGGCCGCGGCCGCGGCCACGTCGACCGGCCGCAGCCGGTGGCCTGCCGGGAGCAGCAGCTCAGTGGCGCTGATGTCCTCCCCGATCGAGCGCACGTGCTGGTACGGCGGCGTGGCCGCGCGCACCTCGGCGGTGCCGTCGGCGCCGCGGTGGACGTGCTCGCGCATGACGACGGCGTCGTAGCCCTCGGGCAGCGGGTCGCCCGTGTCGACGACGGCGAAGTCGGCGAGCAGCACCGGTGTGGTCTCCGCCGCGCCCACCGTGTCGGCGGCGTGGACCGCGATGCCGTCCATGCCGGCGGAGTCGAACGCGGGGGAGGAACGGTGGGCCCAGACCGGCTCCGCCGTCACGCGCCCGACGGCGTCGCCGACGGGCACCCGCACCACGTCGACGCGCGCCGGACAGCCCGCGGCGGCGCAGCCCTCACGCCAGGCGTCGAGCGCCGCGGCGGCGGGGACGTCGGACACGAACGGCGAGTCGGCGACCACATGAGCGACGGTACGACCCTGCGGGACGGCGCCGCAGGTCGGGGACCGCCCGGGAGGCGCGCGCCCCGTCAGGTCGCCGGGGCGACCGCCTCGGCGACCAGCTGGTCGAGCAGGACACGCAGCCGGGCCAGCGTGTCCTGGGCCTCGGTGAGGTCGTAGCCGGCGACCAGCGCCCGCGGATCCCGGAAGGCGACACGCGTGGCGTCCGCCCCGGCCCAGACCAGGATCCGCAGCGGAAGCTCGATCCCGACCCGCGGGTCGGCCTGCATGAGCCCGGTGCCGACCGCGGGGTTGCCGAAGATCAGGACGACCTCGTCGGCCAGCTCCAGGCCGGCGTCGCGCGCGGCCCCCGCATGGTCGACGACCGCGAACAGCGCCACCCCGCGGCGGTCCAGCCCCGCGCGGATCCGCTCGACGGTGGCCGGGACGTCATGCGGCGAGGTCTCGACGATCAACGCGTCCACCTGCATGTCCTCAACGGTCCTCGGCGCTGGGCTCGGGCACGACGTGGACCGCTGCCTCCTCGGCCGAGGCCCCGGCCCCGTCGGGACCGACGTCGAGGGCGAACAGCTCGTCGTCCTCGTCGGTGGCCTCGCCCTCGTCCTCGGCAACGAGCCGGCCCGACCGGGAGTCCCCGACCTCGTCGTCGACCAGCTCACCGTCGGTGTCGCTGCTGTCGCCGAGACCGTCTCCCTGCAGCGGCTCGACGTCCGGCAGCTCCCTGGCCAGTCGCCCGCTCAGGCTCTCCCCGGTCTCCTCCTCGCTCGCGGTCGTCCCCCAGTCGTCGACGGCCCACGGGCGCTCCGGAGGCGAGTAGCCCTCGTCGAGCGGGTCCGCCGGGCCGGTGGTGTCGAGGGTGTCCTCGGCGTCCAGTTGCTCGAAGACGTCGTCGTCCAGTTCGTCCGGGTCAGCCATCTCGTCTCAGTCCTCTCGTTCGCACCGTGGTCGGAGCCCATCGTCGCCCCGTGGGACCACCGCCACATCGCCTGGCCCCGCGATATCCGGTGAATCGTCCGCATTCGGGGGAAGCAGGTCGCTTCTTCGGGGGATGTCGGTGGCAGCAGGACCGACGAGGCTCGGGGCATCGAGTGAGAGGAGGTCCGCGTGATGTCGGGTTGGCTGAGTCAGGTCATCGACCAGGACTACCTGCTACAGGCACGGCAGATGCAGGCGTTGTCGTTCGCCGTGCACATTCCCCTGGTCTGTTTCGGCATGGCGCTGCCCACGCTGATCCTGTTCCTCGAGTGGCGGGCGATGCGCACCGGCCAGGAGGTGTACCGCACGCTGGCCCGGCGATGGAGCCGCATCCTGGTGGCGTTGTTCGCGGTCGGGGTGGTCACGGGCACGGTCCTGAGCTTCGAGATGGGGCTGCTGTGGCCGCAGTTCGTGGGCACGTTCGGATCCGTGTTCGGCCTGGGATTCGCGATCGAGGGGTTCTCGTTCTTCGTCGAGGCGATCTTCATCGGCGTCTACGTGTACGGCTGGGACCGGTTATCGCCGCGTTGGCACTTCGCGAGCGGGATCCCGATCGTGCTGACCGGCGTGACCGGCTCCTTCATGGTGATCACCGTCAACGCGTGGATGAACAACCCGTCGGGTTTCCGGCTGCAGAACGGCCAGGTGGTCGATGTCGACCCGGTACGGGCCCTGTTCGCGAACCCCTTTCTGTGGCACGAGTTCGTCCACATGTACATCGCGGCGTTCATGGTGACCGGGTTCCTGATCGCCGGGTGCTACGCGGTGAGCATGTTGCGCGGCCGGACGACGCCCTACCACCGGGTGGCGCTGGCCGTGCCGCTGACGGCCGCGTCGGTGGCCGCCCCGGCCCAGATCGTCGTCGGGGACTGGGCCGCCCGGACGGTCGGCGAGCAGCAACCGGTCAAGCTCGCTGCGCTGGAGGGGCTCGGCGCCACCACCAGCGGAGCGCCGGTGCATCTGCTCGGCTGGTACGTCGACGGTGAGGTCCGGTACGGCATCGAGATACCGAGGCTGCTGTCGTTGCTGGCCTACCACGACCCGGACTCGACCGTCCGCGGGCTGCTGTCGTTCCCGCCGGAGGACCTGCCGCCGGTCAACGTGGTGCGGATCGCCTTCCAGACGATGGTGGGCATCGGTTCGGCGCTGGCACTGCTCGCCGTGATCTTCCTCTACATCCGGATCCGTGCGCACCGCTTGCCCGCCTCGCGCTGGTTCTACCGGGCGGTGGTCCTGGCAGGCCCGGCAGCGGTCGTGGCGCTGATCGCGGGCTGGGTCACCACTGAGGTGGGCCGCCAGCCATGGGTGGTCTACGGCGTCATGCGCACGAACGAGGCGGTCACGGCGGCGAGCGGGATCCCGATCGGGTATGCGGTCCTCGCCGCGATCTATCTCGGCGTGGTGGTGGGCGTCGGCTGGATCCTGCACCGGCTCGCCATCCGGCCGCTGCCTGCCGACCCGCCGCCGCGCGAGCTGGTGGAGGAGGGGGTCCCGTGACAGTCCTCCAGGTTTTGCCGATGGTCGCCGTCCTCGTCGGCCTGGTCCTCTACACCGTGCTGGCCAACGCCGACCTCGGAACCGGGGTGTGGCAGCTCACGGCGGGAAGCGGGGAACGGGCGCACCAGGTCCGCGCCCACATCTACCGCGCGATCGGGCCGATCTGGGAGGCCAACCACGTCTGGCTGATCTTTGTACTGACCGTGCTCTGGACCGCCTACCCGCAGGCGTTCGCCTCGCTCGCCTCGACGCTGGTGGTGCCGCTGTTCATCGCCGGAATCGGCATCGTGCTGCGCGGCACCGCGTATGCGCTGCACGGCGCCACGAACGGCCCCGGCGACCACCCCGAGGTCGACCTGGTGTTCGCGCTGTCCTCGCTGATCACGCCGTTCGCGCTCGGAGCAGCGGTCGGTGCGGTCGCGTCGGGACGGGTGCCGGCCGGTCCGGTTCCGGGAGACATCATCACGAGCTGGCTCGGCCCGACGTCGTTGCTCGTCGGGGTGCTGGCTGTGGCGGGCGGCGCCTTCCTCGCAGCGGTGCAACTGGCGGCTGAAGCGGCCCGCCTCGGGGAGGTGGAGATGGCCGAACGGTTCCGGTTGCGGGCCCTGCTGAGCGGGGTGGTGGCCGGGATCGTCGCGATCGCGGGAGCGTTCGTCGTGTCCGTGGACGCGCCGGCGCTCGCCCACGGTCTGCTCGACGGCGCCGGTCGGAGCGCCGTGGTCGTCTCCGCCGTCGCGGGCGTCGCGACGCTCGTGCTGGTGTGGACCAGGCGGGCGCATGCGGCCCGTTTCGTGGCCGCGGTGGCGGTGGCCGCGCTGGTCGCGGGCTGGGCGCTGGCGCAGGGGCCGACCCTGCTGCCCGGCCTGACCGTGCAGCAGGCGGCTGCGCCGTACAACACATTGCTGGCGGTCACGGTGTCCATCGTGGCGGGGGCGGTGATCGTCGGGCCGTCGCTGGCGTTGCTGTTCGGGCTCGTGCTCGGGGGCCGGATGGACCGGCCGGTCGACGTCCCCGAGACGGCCGTCCCGGCCCGTCCGCCGCGGGACCGGCGGATGCTCGGCCGGGGCGCCGTCGGGCTGTTCGTCGCCGGTGCCGTGCTGGTGGTGTTCGCGTCCGGAGCGGTCCTGATGACCGTCGGCCTGTTGCTCGTCCTCGTCGCGGTGGTGGCCGGTTTCGTGGCCGTCGGTCCCGCTGACCTCGGTCTCGACACCGATGACGGGACCGGTTCAGGGACGCTCTTTACCTGACCTCCCGGACGTACAGTGGGGAGATGGCGGAGTTCCGCACGACGATCCACCTCCCCTCGATCACGTCGATGCTCGGGCAGGCCGGCCGGCCGCTGCTGGAGTTCACGCTGATCCCGCTGGCCCTGTTCTGGGTGCTGTTCACCCAGGTCGGGTTCGACGGAGGGCTGTTCGCGGCCCTGGGCTGGTCGGCGCTGGCGATCGGCCGGCGGCTGGTGCAGCGGCAGAAGCTGCCCACCATCCTGCTGATCACCACGGGGTTGCTGGTGGTCCGCACCGCGGTGGGGCTGTGGACGGGGAGCGCGTTCCTGTACTTCCTCCAGCCGACCGTCCAGAACTTCGTCTTCGCGCTGGCGTTGCTGGTGACGATCGGCCTCGATCGGCCGCTGCTGGCGAAGCTCGCCGACGACTTCTGTGCCTTCCCGGAAGCGTTGAGCTCGCACCCGGGAATCCGGCGGTTCTTCAAGCGCGTGTCGCTGCTCTGGGCGGTGGTGTTCCTGGTCAACGGGGCCACCACGATCGTCGTGCTCGCCACGCAGACGGTGGGGAACTTCCTCGTGGTGTCCACCGCAGGCTCGTACTCGGTGGTCGCCATGGGCATCGTGCTGTCGCTGTGGTGGTTCCGCCGGTCGCTGGCAGGGCACGGCGTGCGGCTGCGCATCGGGGCGCCCACGGCGGCCTGAGGCCCCGCTCGCCGGTCATTCCTCCGGAGCCGACTTCCCCGCCAGCGCGGGCCACGCGCGGTGGACGATCGCCGCGACCGGAACGGCGACCACGGCGCCGACGAGGCCGCCCAGCACGGTCCCGGTGGCGAGCACGAGACCGATCGCCAACGGGTGCAGCCGCACGTACCTGCCGACGATCAGCGGCTGCAGCAGGTGCGCCTCGAGCTGGCCCTCGGCGATCAGGACCGCGATCAGGATCAGCCCCGCCAGCAGGCCCTGGGTGCCCAGCGTGACCACCACGGCCACGCTGCCGGCGATCAGCTCGCCCACGATGGGGATGAAGCTGCCGAGGAACACCAGCACGCCCAGCGGGATCGCCAGTGGCACGTGCAGCAGGGAGACCACGAGCCCGATCACGACGCCGTGGATGGTGGCGATGATCGCGGTGCCGTGGACGTACCCGGTGAGTGTCGTCCAGGCGATGTGCCCGGCCCGGTCCGCCCGGGCGGCGGCACGGGGCCGTAGCGGCCCGAGCAGCCAGCGCCACACCCGTTCACCGTCGTAGAGCAGGAAGAACGTGATGAAGACCGTCAGGACGAGAGCGGTGGCGATCTCCACGGCGAAGCCGGTGCCGGTGGTCAGGTAGGCGAGCAGCTGGCTGCGGTTCTCCTGCACCCACCGCACCAGGTCCCCCTGGAGCTCGGCCAGCTGGGGTTCGCCGACGCCGAGACGCGCCAGGGTGGCCCCGAGCTCGCGGATCGTGTGGAGGAACTCCCCGGTCAGCGACGGCAGCTCCTGGGTGAAGCGCAGGTCGATCAGCCACCCGAGACCGGCGAGGCCCAGTAGCGCCACGAGGAGGGTCAGCAGGGCCGAGAACGGCCCGGGGAGGCGACGTTGCAGGAGCACGGCCAGCGGGCGCACCAGCGCGGTCACGAGGAGCGCCACGACGATCGGCACGAGCACCAGCCAGAGCAACGCGAGCACCCGCACGACCAGGTAGGCCACGACACCCAGTACGAGCAGCCGCCACGACCAGCCGGCCGCCAGCACGAGGCTGCGCGGGACCCCTCGACCAGGTACCGGCCGAGACGACGCCGCTCCGCTGCTCCCAGCCGTTCGCGGAGATCGGAGCCGGGCCGCCCTGCGGTCGTTCATGCAGCCAGTTCACGCACCTCGGTCACGGTGTAGACCATCGATGAGCGGAAGCCCGCGCCGGTGCGCACCGGCGCGAGATCAGCCAGTTCCTCACCCCGGGCCGGGAACAGCTCGATCTCGCCGGTGCCTGCCCACACGTCGGCGACCTGCTGCCCGCTGGACACCATCATCACCAGCTCGTGCACGGCGGGCTTGTCGTACTGGCCTGCGGCCAGCTTCTTCGGGAAGCCCTGCACCCACCCGCGGGCCAGTGCCAGGTCGTTGTCGACGTAGATGTACGGGCACCAGGAGACCGGCTGGTCCTTCCACCCGGCGTCGACCAGCACGAAGAACTCGCGGTACTGGCTGCGCACCGGGTCGAGGTACTCCTCGTTCTCCCCGGAGAACTGCCAGTCGACGAACAGCGCCACGACGTGCCCGGAGGAGTCCAGGTCCGGGCTCAGCCCGTCCGGGAGTGTCGCCTCGGCCGCCGCCGGATCGGTCCAGAACTCCACCGCGACGATGTCACCCGCATAGTGCCACGGCGGAGCGGAAGCCAGGTTCGCGTCCCCGCGCGGCGACAGCGGAACCGTGTAGCCCTTCACCATGTGCACCTCCGGCGCAATGAATCGGCCTTTCCGGGCCGCCCAAGCCTGCCCACCGATCAGCCGCAGGACATCCCACATGCGGGGTATGGCCGGTCAGCCACGCCACTGACGAGGGCGTGGCCGACCGGCGATGAAGGGTCGAATCTCCCGCTCCCCAGTGGAAGGTCCGACCGTGGCTCAGGCACCCCGGAGGCCCAGTTGCCATTGAATCTGCCTGCGTAGCAACTCTCCGACATCACCCATGCGTGGTATTCGCCCGAGCCCAGGTCGGACGCACATATACGGTCGCCGGCATTGGTGCAGGAATGGCAATAGCGACGCAAAGGGCCGACCATGAATGTGCGGAACGGGCCCGAAGGCGCTCGGGAATGGTCGCGGTCAGCGGTAGAGCGTGACCTGAACCGGCGAGCCCGCGGCCAGACCCGTGGCCGCCTCCGGCACCACGAGGCAACCGTCGGCGCGGGTGAGCACCGACAGGAGTGCTGACGGGCCGAAGATCGGGGTGGCTGTGCCGTCCTGCACGGCGACCTGCACCACGTCGAGCCGGCCCGCGGCCGATGGCAGGTCCCGGGAGAGGCGGGCGGGGGTCGACGGCTCGGGCGGCGGCACCGGGCAGCCCGCGAGCCGCCACACCAGCGGCACGCCGACCAGCCGGAACACCACCAGCGCGGAGAGCGGGTTGCCCGGGAGCCCGATGAGGGGAACCCCGCTGCCGCACTCGGCCTTGCACTCCGCGAGCAGCGTGGGCTTGCCGGGCTTGATGGCGAGCCCGTGGCACCAGATTTCGCCCAGCGCGGCCACCGCACCTGCCGTCTCGTCGCGGGCTCCCACCGACGACCCGGCCGAGACCACCACGAGGTCCGCCTCGCGCAGCGTGTCGCGCAGCGTCGCCTCCAGCGCGCCGGCGTCGTCTGGCACGATCCCGGCGAGCACCGGCTCACCTCCGGCGTCCCGCACGAGCCCGGCCAGCGCCGACGCCGTGGCGTCGCGGACCTGGCCGGGACGCAGCTGTGCCGTGGACGGGGGCACCACCTCGTCGCCGGTCGAGATGATCGCCACGCGCGGGCGGGCGTGCACCCTGACCGTGGTGACGCCGGCCGCGGCCAGCAACCCCAGGTCGGGGGACCGCAGGGGTCTTCCGCCCGGCACCAGCGGCGCCCCGGCGGCCACGTCCTCGTCGGCACGCACGATCCCGTCGAGCGGCGCCACCGGCCGGGTCACCTCGATCGTGCCGGGCATCGTCTCGGCGGTGTGCTCCACCATGACCACGGCGTCGGCGCCGTCGGGCAGCACCCCGCCGGTCGGCATCGCGACACAGCCGCCCGGCCGCACGGCCACGGTGGGAGCCATGCCCATGCGGACCGCCCCCACCAGGTCCAGGTACGACGGCAGCCCCTCGGACGCGCCGTAGGTGTCGGCGGCGCGCACCGCGAAGCCGTCGACGGTGGACCGGGCGAAGCCCGGCAGCGCCGCGGCGGCGGCCACGTCCGCCGCCGGGACCCGGTGCAGGGCCTCGGCGAGCGGGACGTCCTCGAGCGCGGTGCGGCGGGCGGGCCGGAACCCCGCCAGCGCCTCCGCGACCGTGCGGGTGGTGAAGAACTCGCGGCCACTCACCTGTCTGGCTGAGCCGCCGAGCCGTTCGGCCTGGGCTGGTCGCGCGCCGCCGCCCCACCCTTGTCGATGCCGAGCACGCTCACGACCGGACCGAGGGCCACCTGCCCGAGCCCACAGATCGACGTCTTGCGCATGGCCTCCTCGAGCTGCAGGATCCGGCCGCGCTGCGTCTCGTCGAGCGTGGAGCTCCCCGACTCGATGACGCCCCGGAGCAGCTCGTGCGCCTTCGTCGACCCCACGCGGCACGGCACGCACTTGCCGCACGACTCGTTGCGGAAGAACCGCAGCACGTTGGTGGACGCCGCGAGCAGGTCGGTGCCCTCGGCCAGGACGACGAGCGCCCCGGAACCGAGCATGGTGCCCGCCTCCGCCGCGGTGCCGAAGTCGAGCCGCAGGTCGAGCTGGTCGGGGCCGATGAAGTTGGACGACGCCCCGCCCGGCTGCACGGCGCCGACCTCCGCTCCGCCCGTGACCCCGCCTGCGAGGTCGATCAGCTCGCGGACCGTGGTGCCCATCGGCACGCAGTAGACGTCGGGCCGCTCGACATGGCCCGACACGGCGAAGAACTTCCAGCCCACCGAGTCGCCGACGCCCTGGTCCTTCCACCACTGGGCGCCGCGCTGCACGATCACCGGCACGTCGGCGAACGTCTCCACGGAGTTGATCAGCGTGGGCCGGCCGTGCAGGCCGTAGTTGCCGGGGAACGGGGGCTTGTTGCGCGGCTCGCCGCGGTGGCCCTCCATGCACTCCAGCAGCGCGGTCTCCTCACCGAGGATGTAGCCGCCGGGGGAGACGAAGATGTCGATGTTCAGCCGGCGCCCGCTCCCACACGCGTCCGGCCCGACCACACCGGCGGCCCGCAGCGCGTCGATCTCCTCGCGGAGCACGTGCTCCTCGGGGCCGTACTCGTGCCGGATGAAGACCCAGCCCTCCTCGGCCCCGACCACGGCCATCCCGAGCAGCAGGCCCTCCAGCACGAGGTGGGGCTGCTGGGCCAGGATCTGGCGGTCCTTGAACGTGCCGGGCTCGGACTCGTCGGCGTTCACGATGGCGTACTTGGTGGTGCCGGGCTGGGCACCGCGGACCAGGCTCCACTTCTGCCCGGTGGGGAACCCGGCGCCACCCATCCCGCGCAGCCCGGAGTCCTTCAGCGTGGCCACGATGTCGTCGGCGTCGAGCTCGCCCGCGAGCAGCGCCCGCAGGGTGGCGTAGCGGCCGTCGACGCCCGACCCGGCCGGGTAGGGGTCGTTGGGCCACGGCTCGACACGGGTGGCCGCGGCGGCGTCACCCACCCCCGAACCGCGGGCGGCGTCGACGAGCTCGTCCACCTCGGCGACGGGAGCCGGCCGCTCGTTCACCGCCACCGCGGGCGCACTGTCGCAGCGCCCCAGGCAGGACACCTCGACGAGCTCGACGTCCGCGTCGGCGCCGTAGCGCTCGCGCAGCTCGGCCGTGCGCGCCTCGCCGTCGCGCAGCCAGCACGGCAGGTCGTGGCAGACGTGCAACGCCACCTTCACCGGCGGCTCGGTGCGGAAGTGCGGGTAGAACGAGATCAGGCCCTCGATCTCGTACCGGGGCCTGCGGGCGTCCCGGGCGAGCTCCTCCAGCTCCTCACGGGGCAGCCAGCCCAGCCGGGCCTGGATCGCGTTGAGCGCCGGGATGAGCGACGGTCCGGGGAACTTCCCGGCCCGTGCCTCCACACCGGGGACCCGCTGGGAGCGGACCTCGGCCGCGCGGTCGGACAGCTCGGTCATGCACGTGCTCCTGCGGTCGACGGGGTCTCAACGTGCGCTGCGCCGAGGGCCTCGACCTGCACCGCGCAGAACTTGAACTCGGGGATCTTGCCGGTGGGGTCGACCTCGTCGATCGTCAGGAGGTTGGCCGCCGCCTCGCGGAAGTGGAACGGGATGAAGCAGTTGCCCAGCTGCTCGCGGTGCGAGATGCGCACGAGCAGCTCGATCGCGCCGCGCCGCGACCGCGCCCGGACCATCTCCCCGTGGGCGAGCCCGCGGTCGGCGGCGTCCTTCGGGTGCATGTACACCTCGGCGACCGGGGAGATCGCGTCGAGGGCGTAGGACCGCCGCGTCATCGAGCCGGTGTGCCAGTGCTCCAGCAGCCTGCCGGTGTTGAGCACGAGCGGGAACTCGCTGTCGGGCAGCTCCCGGGGCGGCAGCCACTGCGCAGGCACCAGGTGGGCCAGTCCGTCGTCGGTGTTGAACTTCTCGTCGAACATGACGACGGTGCCGTCGGTGTGCTCCGGGTCGTCGTTCGGGTAGAGCTTCCCGGACAGACCGAGGTTGTCGTACGCGAGGTTCTTGTACGACGGCATCAGCGCCACCATCTCGTCGAACACCTCGCTGGGGCTCTCGTAGTTCCAGTCGAGCCCGATGCCGCGCGCGATGTCCTGCACGATCTCCCAGTCCGGCCGGGCCTGGCCGGGAGGGTCCATCACCTTGCGGCCGAGCTGCACCCGCCGGTCGGTGTTGGTGTACGTACCGTCCTTCTCCAGGTAGGAGGTGGCGGGCAGGATCACGTCGGCGAACTCGGCCGTCTCGGTCAGGAAGATGTCCTGGACGACGAGGAAGTCCAGCGCGGAGAGCGCCTTGCGCACCTTGTTGATGTTGGGGTCGGACAGGAACGGGTTCTCCCCGAGCATGTACATGCCGCGGACGCCGCCGGGCTGCAGTACCGACTTGATGATCTCGGTGACCGTCAGGCCGCGGTTCGGGTCGAGCGTGGTGCCCCACGCCTCCTCGAAGTGCCGCCGGGTGGCCTCGCGGTCGACGCCCTGGTAGTCGGGGTAGAACATCGGGACCAGCCCGGCGTCGGACGCGCCCTGCACGTTGTTCTGGCCGCGGAGCGGGTGCAGGCCGGTGCCCGGCCGCCCGACGTTGCCGGTGATCGAGCACAGCGCGATCAGGCAGCGGGCGTTGTCGGTGCCGGTGGTGTGCTGGGAGATCCCCATCCCCCAGTAGACGACGCCGGCGTTCGCCTCGCCCCACGTCCGCGCGACCTCGCGGATGAGGTCGGCGTCGACGCCGGTGATCTGCGCGGCGCGCTCCGGCGGGTAGTCGGCCACGGTGCGCGCGAGCTCGTCGTAGTTGGACGTGCGGCCCGCGATGAACTCGCGGTCGATCAGCCCGAGGCGGATCACCTCGTGCATCACCGAGTTGTAGAACGCCACGTCAGTGCCCGGCTTGAGCTGGACGAAGATGTCGGCGTGCTCCGCCACGGTGGACGCGCGCGGGTCGACGTAGATGATCTTCGTGCCGCGCCGGCGGGCCTGCTTGAAGAACGAGCTGGCCACGGGGTGGTTGGCCGTCGGGTTGGAGCCCGTGATGATCACGACGTCGGCGTTGGCGACGTCCCCGTAGGTGGTGGACACCGCGCCGGAGCCGACGCCCTCGAACAGCGCCGCCACCGAGGAGGCGTGGCACAGCCGCGTGCAGTGGTCGACGTTGTTGGTGCCGAACCCGGTGCGGATCAGCTTCTGGAAGAGGTAGGCCTCCTCGTTGGAGCACTTCGCCGACCCGAACCCGGCGATCGCGCCGGGGCCGCCCTCGGCGTGGATCTCCTTCAGGCGCCGGGCGATGAGGTCGAGCGCCTCCTCCCAGGTGGCCTCCCGGAAGTAGGGCAGCACCTCGTCGTAGTCGACGAGCCCGCCCGGCTTGCGGCCACCGCCGCGCTTCCCGCCCGGGTCGTCCTTGCGGCCGCCGCCGCTGCGGTTGCCGCCGTCGCCGCCGCGGCCCCGGTCGTTGGTCGCCCCGGTGGCCGAGCCCTTGCCCTCGCCGCGCACGTCGGCCGACAGCGCGCTCTTCGGGTAGGCGGAGTCGATGCGGATCAGCGGCATCGTGAGCCGCTGCGGGGAGGCGGCGTAGTCCCAGCCGTAGCGGCCCTTGACGCACAGCCTGCTCTGCGAACCGGGCTGGTCGCGGCCCTCGGCGAAGGCGATGGCGCCCCGCTCGCGGTCGACGTAGTAGGTGAGCGCGCAGCCCACGCCGCAGTAGGGGCACACCGAGTCGACCGCGTCGAGCTTCTCGCGCGGCTGGATCGGGATGTTGCGGATCGACTTGTTGGTGAGCGCGCCGGTCGGGCAGGCCTGCACGCACTCGCCGCACGTGACGCAGGAGCTCGCGCCCATCGGGTCGTTCAGGTCGAACGCGATGCGCGTGGAGTAGCCCTTGCCGGAGCGGCCGATCACGTCGTTGCCCTGGATGTCGTCACAGGCACGCACGCACCGGTCGCAGAGGATGCAGGCGTCGTGGTTGACGTCGATCACGGGGTTGGACGAGTCGACCCCGCGTCCCGACCCGCACGGCAGGTCGGTGGTCTCGCGGGCGACGCCGAACCCGTCGGCCAGCGAGAGCAGCAGGTTGTCGCCCGTGGTGGTCTGCTTGGGGTCCTCGGCGCGCGGCGGCTGGTCGGACACCAGCAGCTCGGTGAGCGTGGCGCGGTTGCGCTCCAGCTCCGGGGTGGAGGTCTTGACCTCCATGCCGTCCTCGCAGGGGCGCACGCAGGCCGCCGCGAACACGCGCCCGCCGGTGTCCACCACGCACATGCGGCAGACACCGACGGGGTCGTAGCGCTCGTTGTGGCAGAGCACCGGGATGTCGACGCCGACCTGCTTCGCCGCGTCGTAGATCGAGGTGCCCTCCTCGACGGTGACCTCCCGGCCATCGATCGAAGTGGTGACCGTGCGTAAGCTGGTTGCCGGTTCCTGCACCGCTGTCATCCTGGGCCTCCATCGGTCAGGTACGTGACACCGACCTTAGTCGACTGTATGCAATCCGCGCATCCCCGGCCTAAACCGACCGGGTTGCCACAATCGAGACTAGTTGCACCGGCACCGGACGGCTCCCCGCGAGGCCGGAAATCATGGCAGGAGCAGGCCCCAGTACGCCGCCCACGGCACGAAGGCCGCACCTGCCGCGAGCAGCACGCCGAGCCGTGCCCGGTCCCCGCCGATCCCGGCCCGTCGCCGCTTCGCCACCACGGCGCCCGTGGCGATCCCGGCCCCGACCGCGACGACGGCGAGTAGCTGAAGAGCCAGCCACGCGACAGGTCGCCCGACGAGCAGTGGACCCGGATCCACGGTCCGGCCCGCGGTCACCTGGAGGAAGCCGAGGTAGCCGAACATGCCCACCACGGCGGTGAGCCCGGCACCGGCCAGCACCCGGGCCGGCCAGGCCGCACGGGGCCCGGGCCTGCCGCGCAGCCGCCGCCAGCCCGCGGTCAGGCCGAACCCCGCGAAGCCGGCCAGCATCAGGGCCACCACACTCAGCTGCACCCCAACTGACTCGTACCAGGCCAGTGGTGCGACCTCCACCGTCGGCCGGGTCTGCTCACCGGTGCCCGCCACGGAGGTCGGGGGCGGCCTGCCGTCGGCGACGTCCGCGATCCAGGACGACACCAGGTCCACATAGCCCGGAGCGAACTGGCCGCCCTTGTCGAACCCGGTGGACGTCGTGCGCAGCGAGTGCTCGGCGCCCTCCACCGTGCGGAGCGTGTAGTGCCGGTTGCCGGCCTGGTCGAGCGCCGCCCGGTACGCCTGCACGCTCTCGACGGGCGGGGTGAGCCGGTCCTGCGCGCCCCAGATGCCGAGCACGGGCAGCGTGCAGCTGCGCAGCGGAGGGCCGGGGTCGTAGTAGGGCTCGGGGAACATGCCCATGCCCGTGATCAGCCGGTAGGGCGTGCGGGCGTGGGCGTCGACGAGCGACCCCCGCACACCGGCGTGCTCGATCTTGATGGTGTCGGCCCAGCTCTGCTGGCGCAGCGGCGCCACCCCGTTGGCGCCCACCACCACGAGGAACGCGATCTCGGGCGAACGCGACGCGGCCAGCGGTGCGACCCAGCCGCCCTCGCTGAACCCCATGACGCCGACCTGGGCCGGGTTCACCTCCGGGCGCCGTCGCAGCTCGGCGGCGGCGGCCACGGTGTCCTCGGCCAGCCGGGTGTACGAGCGCTGCAGGAGCGAGTAGCCCTGCGTGCGCTTGTCGTAGGTCAGGGTGGCGACGCCGGCACGGGTCAGCGCCTCCGCCTCGGCGCGGTACTTCTCCCTCGGGCCGGGTCCGGCGCCGTGCACCAGCACCACGCCGGGCAGGCCGGGCCGGGCGGCCGTGGGCACGCGCAGGGTGGCCGGGAGGACCAGGCCGTCGCTGGTGGGGATGCGCAGTTCGGTCTCCTGGACGCCGGCCGGCGCCGGCGGTGGTGGTGGCGGGGAGGGGAGGGTCGGCGCCCCGGGCAGCACGATGGCTGCCGCGGCAGCCAGTGCGGCGAGTGCGCGTCGATAGGGCGGCATGGTCGGGCTCCTCGGCTTGCAGCGGATAGTGTGCAAAGAAATCTGTGCACATGGAACTCTGCTAGCTTCGGCGCCGTGGTGGATCAGGGAGAACCCCGAGAACTCACCGATCCAGCGGCCCTGAGAGCGTTGGGGCATCCGCTGCGGCAGGCGATCCTGCGCCGGCTGCGCCGCACCGGCCCGGCGACCTCGACGTCGCTGGCCCGCGAGCTGGGCGAGAACACCGGTGCCACCAGCTACCACCTGCGGCGGCTCGCCGAGCACGGGTTCGTGGAGGAGGTCCCCGAGCGCGGGCGCGGCCGGGAGCGCTGGTGGCAGGCGCGCTCCGAGGACCTGCGGTTCCCGCCGCGCAGCCGGATGTCCGAGGAGGTGCGGGCGGCGTTCGACGAGCTCGGCCGGCTGAACGTGGCCGACGACGTGGCGGCGTTCGCCCGCTTCCAGCGCCGGCGCGACGACCTGGGCGAGTGGGGCGACGCCCTGCTGTTCGCCCGCGGTGCCCTGCGCCTCACCGCGCCGGAGCTGCGCCGGTTCTGGGAGGACTACATGGCTCTCTACGAGCGATACGCCCGTGCCACCGACCCGCCGGGCGAGGACGCCCGCCGCGTCCTGGTGCGGTTCGTGGCCTTCCCCGACGTGGAATGAGCGGTCCTCGCCGGCGGGGCCGGTCGGTCGTCAGCGCAGGCGGTACCAGGTCCCCTCCGCGCTCGTGCGGTACCGCACGTAGTCGCGCGCGAGGACCTGCTGCAGGTCCTGGCCGCGGTCGGCGACCCACTCCCTGGCGTCTGCGTCGACCATGACGACGGCGGGCTCGACGGCGCCGACCTCCGTGGCGACCTCCCGCCACTGGCCGTCCGTCATCAGGTCGTAGGTCCAGCCGTCGAACCGCACGACGAGCGGGGCTCCGGCGAGCATGTTGTAGAGCGGGTCGCCGACGACGTACAGGCTGCCCCCGGCCCTCACCCCGGCCGCGGCGAGCTCGGTGCGGATCGTGTCGTACCCGGCCACCCGCTCGTCGATCCGGTCCCGGCTCGCCGCGGTGAACCCGCCGCCGTCGAGCACGGTCGGGAGTGCCCAGCTCGCGGCGTGGGCGAGCATGGGCAGGCAGAGCGCGGCCAGGAGCACGGCCCACCGGCCCCACAACCGCGGGGCGAGCACGTCGAGCCTGCGCAGCGCGAGCACCACGAGCGGGGCGCTGACGAAGTACCACTGGTACCACCAGGCGAACTGGGTGGCGATCGCCAGCACGTCGAGCAGCACGAACGCGCCCATGGCGAGGTCGAGCGGATCCCGGCGGCGCCAGGCCGTGGCCGCCTGCCAGGCGGCGAGCACCACGACCGGGAACATCCACAGGACGTACCGGCCAAGGCCTTCGAGCACGCGCGCCGGGTCGCGGGATCCCGGGGCCGATCCCATCTCGAGGGCCTCGACGAGCCAGACGTGCAGGGCCGCGCCGAACGCGCCCTGCGTGGCGAGCCAGGCCAGCGTCAGACCCACCGGGACGAGCGCCGCCGCGACGACCACGGGCACCGCGGCGAACCGCCTGCGGCCACCGAGATGCAGCACGAGGTACACGAGCAGGGCCAGCCCGACCACGCCTGCGAGCAGCAGCTTGAACACGCCGACGACGCCGACGCACAGCCCGGCGAGCACGATCCGCCGCCAGGTGGGGGCCCGCCGCGGCTCGGCCGCGACCAGGGCGAACGCCCCGGTCGCAGGCACCAGGCAGAGCATCTCCAGCTGGCCGAAGTCGCCCGGGCCCGCGGCGAGCAGCAGCACCGCCGTGGCGAGCGCGGTCAGCATCCGCCGCACCCACGGGGTGGTGAGCCTCCCGCGCAGCAGCACGTGGACGCACGCCCCGAACGCGAAGGCCGCGACGACGTCGAGGGCCCGGGTACCGATCTCGCCCAGCCCGGTGAGGTCGGCCAGCCCGTACCAGAGGAACACGCCGGGCTGCTTGATGTCCCAGATGTCGGTGTAGAGCGCCTGCCCGTGCAGGATCTGCCGGCCGATCAGCGCGTACACCGCCTGGTCGCCGCGGAACGGCCAGGTCACGACGATCCAGCTCAGTGCGCCGAGAACGATGAGGGTGAGGGTGACCTCGGCTCGCCGCCGCTCCGCCCGCCGGTGGCGCCCGCGCCCCGGTCGCGTCCTGGGGGACGTGCTGCGGATCGGCCCACCGGCCGGTTCCATGGCCGGCACCCGGATCGGGCCCGTGACGGGGTCGAGGCCCCGCTGCAGCGGTATGTGGGAGCCCGGGCGTGCTGCCTGCCGGAGCGCCACCGCCGCGCCCTGGCCCGCGGACGCCCGTTCCACAACCGTGGATCTGTCCTGCTCCATGGGTCTCCCGATCTCGCCGGCGGTGCCTCTCCCGGGATCGGTGCCTGAGAATCCACCGTTTCGAAGATCGGTCCGAATGACCGAGGGATCACCTGACCGTACGAGCGCGGCGCCCGTCTCCTTTGTCCGGATGGAGACCTGCGGACCTGGTGGGCGGGGTGCGGGCGCAAAACGGACACGATCACGCATCGGCGACAACCTGAGAGCGGACGCACCGATCGCCGAGCCGCTGTGCTCGTCGCAGGATCCGGGGACCCTGCGACGAGCACACCCCTCGGCGCGAACGGCCTTGCGGCCGCTCCTCTCAGCCCGCGGCCAGCGCCACCGGGACGGCTCCCGGCTGGTCGAACTGCGTGCTGTGCAGCTCGGCGTAGCGGCCGTTGCGGGCTATGAGCTCGGTGTGAGTGCCCCGCTCCACGACCTGACCGGCCTCCAGCACGAGGATCTGGTCGGCGGCGCGGATCGTGGACAGCCGGTGGGCGATCACGAGTGCGGTGCGGCCCTGGAGCGCCTCGCCCAGCGCCTCCTGCACCGCCGCCTCAGAGGTGGAGTCGAGGTGGGCGGTGGCCTCGTCGAGCACCACGACCCGGGGCCTGGCCAGCAGCAGCCGGGCGATGGTGAGCCGTTGGCGCTCCCCGCCGGAGAGCCGGTAGCCGCGCTCACCCACGACGGTGGCGAGGCCGTCGGGCAGCGACGCCACCAGGTCGGCGAGGCGGGCCCGGCGCAGCACGTCCCACAGCTCCTCGTCGTCGGCCTCGGGGCGGGCGAGCAGCAGGTTGGCGCGGATCGACTCGTGGAACAGGTGGCCGTCCTGGGTGACCAGGCCCAGTGCACCCCGGATCGTGTCGAAGGAGAGGTTGCGGACGTCGACGCCGCCCAGCCGGACCGCTCCGGCGTCGACGTCGTAGAGCCGGGGGAGCAGCTGCGCGATCGTGGACTTGCCGGCGCCGGACGAGCCCACCAGCGCGATCATCTGCCCGGCCTCGGCGGTGAACGACACGTCGTGCAGAACCTCCTCGCCGCCCCGGCGGTCGAGCTGGGCGACGTCCTCCAGCGACGCGAGCGACACCTTGTCGGCGGCCGGGTAGGAGAAGCGCACGCTGTCGAACTCCACCGACAGCGGGCCGTCGGGCAGCGGCAGCGGGCGGGCGGGCTCCGCGATGAGCGGCGGCAGGTCGAGCACCTCGAACACCCGCTCGAAGCTCACCAGCGCACTCATCACCTCGACCCGGGCGCTGGCCAGCGCCGTGAGGGGTGCGTAGAGGCCGGTGAGCAGCAGGGCGAGCGCGACGACGTCGCCGGCAGCCATCCCGCCGGTGATCGCGAAGTAGCCACCGAGCCCGTAGACCAGCGCGAGCGCCAGCGCGGAGACGAGCGTGAGCGCCGTGACGAAGACCCACTGCACCATCGCGGTGCGCACGCCGATGTCACGCACCCGGGCGGCCCGGGCGACGAACTCCCGCGTCTCCTCGGCGGGACGGCCGAACAGCTTGATCAGGGTGGCGCCCGGCGCGGAGAACCGCTCGGTCATCTGGGTGCCCATGGACGCGTTGTGGTCGGCGGCCTCCCGCTCGAGGTGGGCGAGCCTGCGCCCCATGTGCCGGGCCGGGAGGACGAACACCGGCAGCAGCACGAGCGCCAGCAGCGTGACCTGCCACGACAGCGTGAGCATCACGATCAGCGTGAGCGCGAGCGTGACGAGGTTGCCGACCACCCCGGACAGGGTGTCGCTGAACGCCCGCTGGGCACCGATCACGTCGTTGTTGAGCCGGCTGACCAGTGCACCGGTGCGGGTGCGCGTGAAGAACGCGATCGGCTGGCGCTGCACGTGGTCGAACACCGCGGCCCGCAGGTCGAGGATCAGCCCTTCACCCAGCGACGCGGAGAGCCAGCGCTGGATGATCCCGCTGATGGCCACGGCCACCGCGATGACCGCGATGAGCCCGGCCAGACCGACCACCGTGCCCAGCGGGCCCCGGTTGACGATGGTGTCGACGACCCGGCCGGCGAGCACCGGCGTGGCGACCGCGAGCACCGCGCCGACGATGCTGACCAGGAGGAACGCCCCCATCCGACGGCGGTGTGGCCGCACGAACGCGACGATCCGGCGCAGGGTGGCCATGGAGAACGGCCGTTTCTCCTCCTGCGCGTGTGCTGCGTGGTACATCGACTGCCACGCGACCATCTCCATGCTCATGAACTGCTCCTCGCTCCGGTCGCGGCACCCGCTGTGCACACGTAGGACATGGGGAACCGCCGGAACTCATCGGTGCGGCACCACTTCGCGTCGTGAGTGTGGCGAACCGGTCCGACAGTTTCGTCCGGTTTCCCGTGTCCTGACCGACACTAGAAGCTGAAGTCAGGTTGAAGTCAACTGCCCCGCCACCCTTGACCGGCACGGCCCCGAGCGGGACGATTGTGATCTGCGTTACAGAACACTCGGGGAGTTGTCATGACCGAGGTGGAGCGCACGGCCAATACCCGCCCGCTGGGCGTCAGCAGACCCGATCTCGCCGTGGTGGACCTCCCCACCCCGGAGGAGGTGTTCCGGGTCCCGCGGATCGGTGCCCGCCAGCTGGTGATGTACGTGGTGGGCCCGAGCCTCATCGTGCTCGGGATCTCGATCGGCAGCGGGGAATGGCTGCTCGGACCGCAGGCGGTGGGGCAGTACGGGTTCGTCGGCGTCGGCTGGGTGATCGTGGTGTCCGCGGTGCTGCAGACCTTCTACAACGTGGAGTGCGCCCGCTACGTGGTGGCCACCGGGGAGGCACCCGTGGTCGGCTGGGGTCGGGTGCCGCCCGGCAAGGCGCTGTGGATCCCGCTGTCCGTCTTCGTGGTGATCTTCGCGTTCATCGCGGGCGGCTGGGCCGCATCTGCGGGCCAGGGCCTCTTCGCGCTCGTCAACGGGCGGGTCGCGACCGCTGCCGAGGTGCAGCAGACCCGCTGGTACGCCATCGGGCTGCTGGTCGTGGTCTTCCTCATCACCGCGGCGGCCCGCCGGATCAGCAGGGCGTTGGAGCTGTCCAACTGGGCGATGGTGGGCTTCATCCTGGTCGCGCTGGTCGTCATCGATCTGGTCGTCGTTCCGTGGAGCGTGTGGTGGGAGGGCATCCGCGGGTTCGTCACGCCGGCGGCCCCACCGGCGGGAATCACCGCCACTCAGCTCGGCGCGCTGGCCGGGTTCACCGCGCTGGCGTCGGGACTGAACTGGTACGTCATGGGCCACTACCGCGACAAGGGCTACGGCATGGGCCATCGCACCGGCTACATCGCCGGGATGCGCGGTGGGCAGCGCGAAGTGCTGTCGGTGGGCGTCACCTTCCCCGACGACGAGCGCAACACGAGCCTGTGGCGGCGCTGGTACCGGCTCCTGATGGTGGACATGTGGGGCGTGTTCTTCGTCGGGGCGATGCTGGGAATGCTGCTCCCGACGGTGCTGATGTCGCAGGCGGTGGCGTTGTCGGGCGAGCAGCCCACCACGGCCAACGTACCGACGTTCGTGGCGAGCGCGCTGCAGCCCGAGTACGGCTCGGGCATGTTCTACCTGCTGCTCCTGCTGGGCGTGCTCATCCTGTTCTCCACCCAGCTGGGGATCTTCGAGGCCATGGTGCGGGTGGTCACCGATGCCGCGCCCGCGGTGAGCCCGCGCATGCGCGCGCTGATCGAGGGCGACCCACGGCGCTTCTACTACCCGTTCATGATCGTGCTGCTGGTGGCGATATCGGCGATCCTGCACCTCGCGGTGCCGGTGACGCTGGTCCAGTTCTCCGCGAACATGTCGAACCTCGGTGCGCTGATCTACCCGTTCCTGCTGATCTACCTGAACAGCAGGCTCCCGAAGGCGGCCAGGCCGCGGCCGTGGCACTACGTGATCCTGCTGCTCAACTTCCTGTTCTTCGGGTTCTTCTTCGTCAACTTCGTCGCCGACGCCTTCGGCGACCCGCTGATCACGTTCTGACGGCAGGCAGTACCGAGGTGGCCGTCCCTGTCGTCAGGGGGTGAGCAGCAGGTCCGCCACGTCGGAGGGGTCGGGGCGGCCCTCGACGTCGAGGCCGCGGCCGGTGTAGTAGCCCTCGACCATCGAGCGCAGGCGTTCCGCCGTGAGCGTCGCGGTGCGGCCGGAGCCCAGCTCGAGCGGCGTGTCGAGCATGCGCCGGGGGAGCGTGTCGTCGTCGGTCGTGGCGCCCTCCCGCAGGTTGAACACCCGCTTGGCCAGCACGATCCGGCGGGCCACCGCCCGCAGCTCGTCGGCGGTGACGTCCCATCCGGTGACGGACCGCAGGAGCGTCGCCCACTCGTCGAACGGCTCGGTGAACACCCCGCGCAGGAACTTGCAGAGGATCATCGAGTCCATCACGGCGGCGCGGTCCTCGGTGCCGATCGCGGCGGCGACGTGCGCGGAGCCGCCGGTCAGCCGGTCCAGGTCACCCGACAGGTCGGCCTCGTAGGCGCCGGAGCGGTTGTGGTCGGCCCCTCGCGCGTTGACCGCGAGCCCCAGCGCCATCGACTGCAGCGACCGCGGCTCGTACCCCGGCAGCTCCAGGCCCTTGACCTGGGGTGCGAAGTCGATCGACCCCTGCCCGACGACCGATGCGGCCGCGCGCGAGCCGAGGGACAGCAGCTCGCCGAGCCCGTCGGACCGGGAGCCGATCAGGTCGAGCGCCCGCAGCAGCGCGGGGCCGTCGCCGAACCTCAGCCACGGCGCGTCGATCAGGCCGCGCTCCACGCACTCCATGGCCCACGCGATCGTGCCGCCCGCCGAGATCGTGTCGATGCCGAGCTCGTCGCAGCGGGCGCTGGCGGCGAACACGTCGTCGGGGTCCGACACCCCGCACAGGGGGCCGAGCGCGAACACGTTCTCGTACTCCATGCGCTGGCTGCCCCCGCCCTTGCGGGAGTAGATGTGCTCGCAGCCGATGGAGCACGACGCGCAGCTGTTGCGGGCCACCCCGCGCATCTCGTGCAGCTCCTCGGCGGCCAGCCGGGGCGCCTCGGCGAAGGTGGCGGCGGTGAAGTTGCGGGTCGGGAGCGTGGACACGGCGTTGAACGCCAGCAGGTTGGCCAGCGTGCCCAGCTCGCGGTACTTGGCGGTGGCCGGGCCGAAGCTGCGCTCGCGCAGGCTCTTGGCTGCGGCGAGCACCGCAGCGGGATCGGCGACGTCCACCCTCGTACCGGCCTTGACCAGCACCGCCTTGATGTTCTTCGCGCCCAGCACGGCACCGAGGCCGCCGCGCCCGGCGTGCCGCCCGTCGTGGCTGATCGTGGCGTACCGGACGCCGCGCTCCCCGGCGGATCCGATCGCCGCCGTGCGCCACCCGCGGCCGAACCGCTCGCGCACCGCCGACTCGGCCTCCGCCGCCGGCATCCCGGCGAGCTCGGGCGCCGCCTCGAGACGAGCGCCCGACGCGTCGACCAGCACCACCGACAGCTCGTCGGCCCGCCCGCGCACGACGATGGCGTCGTTGCCGGTGAGCTTGCCGGAGATCGCGAACTGGGACGACGCCAGCGCGTCGGTGATCATCCCGGTCAGCGGCGACTTGGCGAGCACCGCGAACTTGGCGCTCGTGGTCAGCGGGGTGCCCACCAGCGGTGAGAACACGAACGCGAGCGGGGCCTCGGGAGCCAGCGGGTCGACGCCGGGGGGAGCGAGCCGGTGCAGCAGCCAGGTGCCCAGCCCGACCCCACCGAGGTACGCGCGGAGGACCTGGTCGTCCAGCTCGAGTGGTGTGCCTGTGGCGCCGGCGCCGCTCACGTCGACGACCATGGCCCGTCCGAAATATCCGCCTGCCGTCATGGTGAAGACTGTATGCCGATGTTGGCGCCGCTGCTCGCGCGTTCGGTGCCGGGGGACGGGTCAGCCGCCCGCGTCGGCGGACAGGAAGGCGACCGTGTCGCCTGCCACCAGCGGCATCTCCGCGTCGCGGGTGATCTGGTCGCCGTTCAGGGCGGCGACGACGTGCCGGTCCAGCGGTAGCCCGACGGCGGCCGCCGCGGCGCCGAGAGTGGCCGCCTCCACCACGGTGGGGCCGCGCTTGCCACCGGACGCGAGCGCCCCGAAACGCTGGACGGTGATCTCCGGGGCGGGCCGGGCCCGCGCGACGCGGTAGTCGTCGGGCTCGTTGACGTTCAGCACCGAGTCCAGCTCCGGGTCCAGCGCGCGCAGCCGGGGGTCGGCGAGCAGGCCGGCGTCGTCGATGCGGCGCACCCGGCAGTGGTCGAACAGCATCGCGAGCTTGAGCTGCCCGTGCGTCACCATCCCGGCGACGACCGGCGCGAGCGCCGTGCGGTACGCGGCCGCCAGCGGCTGGCGGTGCCCGCCTGCGTGCGGCAGCACGACGTCGACCTCGGCGTCGAGCGCGGACAGCACCCGCCGCACGTATGCGGGGTGCAGGAACGGCAGGTCGGTGGAGCAGACGAACGCGATGCGCGCGCGGTCCGACAACGCGGCGAGCCCGATGGCGATGCCCTGCATCGGCCCGCGGCCCTCCACGGGGTCGTCCACCGTCTCGACACCCGCCGGCAGTGCGGGAAGGGCCTGGCCCGGCGCCCGGACCACGACGACCGGCCCGTCGACGGTGCGCGCCAGCAACCCGGTGGTGCGGCGCAGCAGGGTGGAGCCGTGCCATTCGAGCGCGGCCTTGGACTCACCCATCCTCGAGGAGCGGCCGCCGGCGAGCACGATCCCCGCGGCCGACCCGTCGTCGGGTGCAACGCTGTGGCTGCTCACCCCCACGATCGTAGGCGGTGCGACGTCCGGTGGAGATCACCGATGTCTGAGAGCCTTGTCCGCGGGTACGGCTGCACTGCCCGGCACCCACCCCCGTGCGGCATCGGCAGAACGAGACAGAGGAGTTGGCGTGACGACGACCGAGCACCCCCGCCGTGGTCGCGGCACCGCGATCGGCGAGGGTGTCACCTGGGCAGCGCGATGGAGCCTGCGGCTGCTCCTGGTGTCCGCGGGCGCCTGGCTGATCTGGATGGTGATCGGGCTCCTGTGGTCCGTCATCTTCCCCGTGATCCTCGCCGTGATCGTCTCGACGGTGCTGTGGCCCCCTGTCGGGTGGCTGCGCAAGCACCACTTCCCCCCGGCGCTCGCGGCGGCCACGGTGCTGCTCGCCGGGCTGGTCGTGCTCGCCGGGCTCATCGCATTGATCACCACGTCGGTGGCGGGCAGCATCCCGGAGATCACGCAGAGCGCCAGCAGCGGCATCCAGTCGATCCAGCAGTGGCTGTCCGGGCCGCCGCTCAACCTCGCCCAGGGCCAGCTCGACGAGGTGCTGCGGACCGCGACCACCGAGCTGCAGCAGAGCATCTCGGCGATCACCACGAGCGTGCTCACCGGGATCGGGAGCGTGGCCTCCGGTGTGATCACCGCGGTGCTGACCGTGGTGCTCGTGTTCCTCTTCCTCAAGGACGGGCCCCGCTTCCTGCCGTGGCTGCGGGCCGTGGCGGGCGAGGGCGCGGGCGGTCACATGGCCGAGGTGCTGCGCCGGGTCTGGAAGACCGTTGCCGACTTCATCCGCGTGCAGGCGATCGTCGCGCTGGTGGACGGTGTCCTGATCGGACTGGGCCTGCTGATCCTCGGGGTGCCCCTGGCGATCCCGCTGGCCGTGCTCACGTTCCTCGGCGCGTTCGTCCCGATCGTCGGCGCGATCGTGGCCGCCGCGCTCGGCGTGCTGGTGGCGCTGGTGAGCAACGGGTTCACCACGGCGCTGATCGTCCTGGCGATCATCGTGGTCGTGCAGCAGCTGGAGGGGAACGTGATGCAGCCGATCCTGCAGGGGCGCAGCCTCCGGCTGCACGCCGCGGTCGTGCTGCTCGCCGTCACCGCGGGCGGCACCCTGTTCGGCATCGCGGGGGCGTTCCTGTCCGTGCCGGTGGCCGCCACGGGCGCGGTGGTGCTGCGCTATCTGAGCGAGCGGATCGACGCGCGGGCATCGGGTGCGTCACCGCCGCCACGGGTGGATCCGCCGTTGGAGACCGTGCAGACCGTCCTCGCGATGCCGGGTGGCCTGATGCCGGACGGGTCGGCGCCCGACCCGGACGCTCCCGTCCCCACCGCTCCCGCCACCCACACCGAGGACGTCGCCCCCGAGGACGAGGCCGAGGCCTCGAAGAAGGACGAGCAGCGCAGCTGACGCCGCCCCGTTGCAGCAAAGCCACTTTCACGCAACGAGGTTGCCGCAACGTGGCTTTGCTGCAATCCCCCGGGCGCGCAACCCCGTCGACGGCGGCTGTTGCCGGCATGGGGCAGTATTTCTCGTGTGCGCGTCTACCTCGGTTCCGACCATGCAGGCTTCGAGCTCAAGGCCCATCTGGTCGCGCACCTGACCAGCCTGGGCCATGAGGCGATCGACGTGGGGCCGGCCACCTACGATCCCGAGGACGACTACCCGCCGTTCTGCGTGGAGGCGGCCCGGCGGACCCTCGCCGACCCGGGCACGCTCGGCGTCGTCGTCGGCGGTTCGGGCAACGGCGAGCAGATCGCGGCCAACAAGGTGCCCGGCATCCGGGCCGCGCTCGCCTGGAGCGTCGAGACCGCGACACTGGGCCGTCAGCACAACGACGCCCAGGTCGTCGCCGTGGGCGCGCGGATGCACACCCTCGACGAGGCGGCGGAGTTCGTGGCCGCGTTCGTGGCCACCCCGTTCTCCGGGGAGCCCCGCCACCAGCGGCGCATCGACCTGCTCGCCGACTACGAGCGCACCGGCACCCCGCCCCCGCTGCCGCCCGGTCAGGTCCCGGCTGCCCCGTAGCAATGCCCGAAGGCCACACGCTCCACCGGCTCGCCCGCCTGCACCGTCGCCGCTTCGCCGGCCTGCCCGTGGCCGTGTCGAGCCCGCAGGGCCGCTTCACGGCGAGCGCCGCCGTTCTCGACGGCCGGGTGCTGGTGCGCGCCGAGGCGCACGGCAAGCACCTGTTCCACCACTACGGTCCGGATCTGGTCGTGCACGTCCACCTCGGCCTGTACGGGCAGTTCAGCGACGAGCCGCTGCCGGCGCAGGCCCCGCGTGGCCTCGTCCGGATGCGGATGGTCGGAGCCACGCACTACGCCGACCTGCGCGGACCCACGGCGTGTGAGCTGATCACCGCGGCCGAGGCGAGGGCGATCCGCGCCCGGCTCGGTGCCGACCCGCTGCGTCGCGACGCCGACCCGGACCGCGCCTGGGAGCGGATCTCCCGCTCCCGCGCCCCGCTGGCCACCCTGCTCATGGACCAGTCCGTGATCGCCGGGGTGGGCAACGTCTACCGCGCCGAGGTGCTGTTCCGCCACGGGCTCGACCCCCAGTTGCCCGGCCGCGCGCTGGACAGGACGCAGTGGGACGCACTGTGGGCCGACCTGGTCGCCCTGATGCGCGCGGGCGTGCGCCGGGGCCGGATCGACACCGTCGCCCCCGAGCACGACCCGCGCCGCACCGGCCGCGCGCCCCGCCAGGACCGGCACGGCGGGGAGGTCTACGCCTACCGCCGCGCGGGCAGCCCCTGCCTGGTGTGCGGCACGCCGATCGCGCACGTCGAGCACGCGGCCCGGAACCTGTTCTGGTGTCCCACCTGCCAGCCCGCGGTGAGCGCCTGACCCGCAGGTCAGTCCGCGAGCAGGGCCGTGAGCTCGGCGGGCGCGGTGATCATCGCGTCGTGGCCTGCGGCGATCTCGTCGAGCCGCCAGGACGGGTCCGCGCCCGCGGCGGCGGCGAACCCGGCGAAGCTGTCGTGGCCGGGCTTCACCGTGCAGTGGACGAAACGGCGCGGCACCTCAGGCACCGGGCCGGACGGCAGCGGGTCGGCCAGTGCGCGCAGGGGGTGCGGGCGCAGCCGGGGTCGCACCCAGTCGCGGTCGGCGGGATCGGTGACGGCCCAGCCGTCCATCCCCGTGTCCGGGTCCAGGACGATCCGGTCCAGCGCGTCCACGACGGAGGTGAAGAACTGGCGGCGTTGCGGGGCGAGCGTGTCCAGGATCGACTGCCCGGGCTTCGGCACGAACGCGTCGAGGTACACGAGCTCGCGGAGCCGGTGGGCGCAGCGCTGGGCCACCCCGGTGATCACCGCGCCGCCGGCGCTGTGCCCGACGAGCACCACGTCCTGCAGGTCGTCGATCTCCAGCACCGCCACGACGTCCTCGACGTGGGTCTGGAGGCCCGTGTCGGGGCCGTGGAGGTGAGCGCGGTCGCCCACTCCGGTCAGGGTCGGGGCATGGACCTCGTGCCCCTTCTCCACCAGCAACGGTGTGACCCGCCGCCAGCACCAGCTGCCGTGCCACCCGCCGTGGACCAGGACGAACGTGGTCATGAGCGCCGACCGATCATGGCGACCATTGTGCGCTCGTCACCACTTCGGGGGCCCTGGCAGGCTTCAGCGGTGCCGACGGAAGCCCGGACCACGGACAGAGTCGCCCGCTATCTCTATCTCGCCCGGCACGGTGAGGCCTCGGCCGACGAGACCGCGCTGACCGAGAAAGGCCGCCGCCAGGCCGTCCTGCTCGGCGAACGGCTCAGGAGCACACCGCTGTCCGCCATCCATCACGGGCCGCTGCCCCGAGCGGAACAGACTGCCCGGCTGATCGGCGAGCAGTGTGCCGACGTCCCGCTGCGCTCGTCGGAGCTCGCGGGGGACTACCTGCCCTACCTGCCGCAGACACAGGAGCTGCCCGAGGACGCGGCCGGCTCCCTGCTCGGCTTCCTCGCCGGCTTCACGGAAGCAGAACGCGAGCACGGCCCCGCGCTGGCCACGCAAGCGCTTGCGGCGTTCACCGGACCGGTCGAGGGCGACCGGCCCCGTCACGAGCTGGTCGTCACCCACAACTTCCTCGTCGGATGGCTGGTACGAGCCGCCCTCGACGCGCCCGAGTGGCGCTGGATGGGCCTCAACCACGGCAACGCCGCTCTGACGGTGATCCGCTACGCGCCCGGCAGGCCGTCCTCCGTGCTCGTTCACAACGACATGCGGCACCTGCCCGCCCACCTGCGCTGGACCGGATTTCCCCCCGAGATCCAGGTGTGACGGCGTTCGTCACCCCTGCTGGTGGACCCTCGATCGGCTGGTTCTGACGGGCAGCTCGGCCATCGCGTTCACCAGCAGGGAGGGATGGCGGGCGGGGTCGGCCGCCCCGTCGGCCAGGTGCAGGTCGGGGAAGCGGGCGAGCAGCGAGCCGATCGCGATGCGGCCCTCGAGCCGCGCGAGAGGTGCACCGAGGCAGTGGTGGATGCCGTGGCCGAACGCGAGGTGCTGGGCGGCTTCGGCGCGGGCGATGTCGAACCCGCCGGGGTCCTCGAACCGGGCCGGGTCGCGACCGGCCGTGAAGAGCACCGGGACCACCACCTCGCCTGCGGGGATCGTGACGCCGCCGACGTCGACGGGTGTGGTGGTGACCGACGGGATGGCCACCTGCAGCGGCGGGTCGTACCGGAGCATCTCCTCGATCGCCACGGGCAGCCGATCCGGCTCCGCGCGCAGCAGTTGCCGTTGCTCGGGATGCGAGAGCAGCGCGTGCGTACCGAGGACGATCAGGCTGGCCGTCGTCTCGTACCCGGCCACCAGCAGCAGCTTCACCATCGACGTGAGCTCGTCCTCGGAGAGCCGATCGGTCCCGTCGCGCACGGCGATGAGGTCGGAGAGCAGGTCGTCGGCGGGAGCGGCCCGCTTCTCCGCGATGAGCCCGCGGACGTACCCGACCAGCTGCTCCACCGCGTCGACGTAGGTGTCCGCGGGATACACCGAGCCGTTGATGACGATCGTGGTCCAGTCCCGGAACGCCTCCCGGCGCTGCTCGGGCACCCCGAGGAGCTCGGTGATCACGGCGATCGGCAGGGGGTAGCCGAACACCGCGGCGAGGTCGACCGGCTCACCGGCGCGTCCGGCGGTGGCGACGTCGTCGAGGAGCGCGTCGGTGATCGCCTGGATCCGGGGCGCCATCGTGTCGATCCGCCGACGCGTGAACGCGGCCGACACCAGCCGCCGCAGCCGGGTGTGGTCCGGGGGATTGCTGGTGAGCATGTGCGTGTTCTGCGCCGCGTTGAGCTCCGCGGGGGTCTGGTCGAAATGCGGACCGCCGGGACGCTTCGCGATGCCGGGGTGGGCCAGCAGCGCCCGGGCCTCGGCGTACCCGGAGACCAGCCACACCCGGACACCGGTGAACAGCACGGTCTCCTGCACCGGACCGGACGCCGTCAGCTGCTCGTAGGCGGCGCGGCGGGCAGAGGTGGTGGTCTCGGTGAAGGGCGATGGGCCCGTTCCGACCGTCATGATCGCCGACGCTACCGCCCCGCGCGGCGCCGGAGCGACCATCTCGCCCTGGTCAGAAGTCGCCGAACCCGCCGCCGCCGAAGTCGCCTCCGCCGTCGAAGCCGCCGAAGTCGCCGCCCCCCGGATCGCCCCCGTCGATGCCGCCGCCGTCGTCGCCCCCGACGTCACCCTGGGCGTCGTCGTAGCCGGCGCCGTCGGAGAACCCATCGGCGTACGCCACGCCTGCCATGCCCGAGAACATCGCGCTGAACAGCAGTGCCGAGCCGATCCCCCAGGCGCCGGCGACCAGGGCCGGGCGCCACCACGGCTCGGAGTACCAGCCGCGCGGCACCGGCCGACCGGCGACGTCCCCGCCGGGGTAGTAGTGCCGGTTGCGCTCGGACGGTGCGGGGGAGGCGCTGTAGGAGTGGCCCTCGAGCTCCACGTCGCGCTCCTCGGTGACGGCGCCCGCGCGCTGCTGCCCGGGCAGCGGGGGCAGCTCGGGTCCGGGATCGAGGTCCATCGCGGTGCGGGCCGCGCGCACGTAGTAGAGGCCCTCGTAGGCGGTCTCGGTGACCTGCCTGGTCTGGGTGGTGCTGCGCGCCTGCTCCATCTGGGAGCCTGCCGCGGTGTAGCGCTCGGCGGCGTCGGCCAGCGCCTGCTTCGCCGCCTCGTTGGTGCCGACGAGGTTGAGCACCTGCCCACCCAGCCGTTCCACCCAGCGTCGTGCCTCGGACTTCGCGTCCTCGAGCTCCCGCTCCCGGGCGGCCGCGCGCTGCCGGATGAGCCAGGCGGCGCCCGCCACGATCAGCACGAGGACGACCACGGTGAGGATCGTTCCCGCCATGCCAACCAACTCCCTCATAACGCCTCAAGCTGGACAACGCCGGTAGGAAAGGCATCGTTCCCCTAGGCTCCCATCGTGGGAGACCCCAAGGCGATCGACTGCTGGATGACCGACATGGACGGCGTGCTCGTGCACGAGGGCAGGCTCATCCCTGGAGCCGACGCGTTCGTCTCGCGGCTCCGCGAGGTCGGCAAGCCGTTCCTGGTGCTCACCAACAACTCCATCTACACCCCACGTGACCTGCAGTTCCGGCTGCGCACGAGCGGTATCGACCTGCCGGTGGAGTCGATCTGGACCTCCGCGCTGGCCACCGCCACGTTCCTCGACGACCAGCGGCCGCAGGGCAGCGCGTACGTGGTGGGCGAGGCCGGCCTCACCACGGCGCTGCACGAGATCGGCTACGTGCTCACCGACAACTCGCCCGACTACGTGGTGCTCGGGGAGACCCGCACGTACAGCTTCGAGGCGGTGACCACGGCGATCCGGCTGATCGCGGCAGGCGCCCGCTTCGTCGCCACCAACCCCGACGCGACCGGCCCGTCCAAGGACGGGGTGCTGCCGGCCACCGGTGCGGTGGCCGCGCTGATCAGCCGCGCCACCGGCGTCAGCCCCTACTTCGTCGGGAAGCCCAACCCGCTGATGATGCGGGCGGCTCTCAACCGGGTGCAGGCCCACTCCGAGACCACCGTGATGGTCGGTGACCGCATGGACACCGACATCGTCGCGGGACTGGAGGCCGGGATGCGCACGATCCTGGTGCTGACCGGGATCATGCAGGCCGACGAGATCGACCGCTTCCCCTACCGACCGTTCCGCGTCGTGCCCTCGATCGCCGACCTGGTGGACGAGATCTGAGTCATCGTCACGCTGCAAACCCCCCGGTCACAGCGGTACGGCTACTTGCGGCCCGGAAAATGACAGGCTTGTGATTTAGCATCGGTCGCATGGACACGTCGAACACAACCGGCTGGTGGAACTGCCTGGGCTGCAGCGTCGAGGTGGAGCTGCCGGTCACTGCAACCTCCGGGTTCCAGGTGCCCTGCCCCGACTGCGGCGAGGCCATGACCGAGCAGTGGCAGTGGGACGCCGCCGCCTGAGGCGGCACGAGTGGCCCGGCCGTCAGGCCGGGCACAGCTCGAGCTCGTAGTCCTGCTCCACCACGTCCACGCCGAAGCTGCGGTTCGGCTTCTCGGCCACCATGCGGAAACCCGCCGCCAGGTAGATGTGCCGGGCGCCGGTGAGCACGTCGTTGGTCCAGAGTCGCAGCCGCCGGTATCCGGCGTCACGGGCGAACGTCACGCAGGTGTCGACCAGCCGGGAGCCCAGCCCGTGGCCGCGAGCGTCGGGATGCACGAGCAGTACCCGCAGCTTGGCCGTGCCCGGTTCGTCGTCCGCCACGCAGAGCACGCAGCCCACCCGCTGGCCGTCAAGCTCGGCGATCCACCCGCGCTCGCACCTCTCGTCGTTGGCGAGCGCGAAGTCGGCGACGATCTCCGACACGAGTGCCTCGAGGGAGGTGTCCCAGCCGAACTCCTGTGCGTACAGCTCGCCGTGCGTCTGCACCACCCAACCCAGGTCGCCCGGCTCACCGAGCGGCCGGATCCGTACGTCTCTCATTGGATCCCTCTCACTGAAACGAGTGTTTCAGTACAAGACTGAGCCAATGACCGCCGATCCGCAACCCCCCTCCGCTCGACGTGAGGAGCTTCTCGAACTCACCTACCGCTACGCGCTGCGCCACGGCCTGACGGGGATGTCGCTCCGGCCGCTCTCGGAGGCCATCGGGTCCAGCCCGCGCGTCCTGCTCTACCTGTTCGGCTCGAAGGACGGACTGGTGCAGGCGCTGCTCGCACGGTCCCGCAGTGAGGAGCTCGACCTGCTGGCCTCGGCCTCTCCGACGGGTCGCCCTGTCGAGGTGATCGGCAGGCTGTGGGACTGGCTGGCCGATCCTGCCCACCGCGACCTGCTGCGGCTCTGGATGGAGGGCTACATACGCTCGCTCGTGGAGCCGGACGGCCCGTGGAGCGGGTTCGCGGCCCGCAGCGTCGAGGACTGGCTCGACGTCCTGCGTACCGTGCTGGGCCCGGACCGGACGGCCGCCACCGCAGTGCTCGCCGTGCTGCGGGGAGCGCTGCTGGACCTGCTGGCCTCCGGGGACGTGGATCGCACCACCGCCGCCGTCCACCGGCAGTTGGCGCTGCTCAGCTCCTGACGGGTGACCACCGTCGACCACCACCTCGACCGGCTGTTCAGGCCGTCGGGAAGTGCGACTTCGAGATCGCCCCGTGCACCCCGACCGTCCGGTCCACCACCTGCGAGACCGTGAAGTTCGCCGCCGCGGACAGGTATGCGTAGGCGGTGGGCCGGTCCATGCCCTGGTCGTGTTCGAGGAAGTCGAGGGCGTTCACCACGGCACGGCGCATGGCGACGTTCAGGTCGGTGCCCTGCCCGTTCGCCGAGCCGTCCGGGTCGGACAGGCCGATCGGCACCCACACGTCGGGCGTCTCCGCGAACGGGTAGCGGTAGGCGACCGAGGGAGCGTCCCCGGAGCCGGGCTTGCAGACGGTGAGCCGGAAGGTCGCCCGCAACGACCCCTCCAGCGCGGTGAGGGCCACCTCGCCGTCCCCCATCGCCAGGTGCGGGTCGCCGACGTAGAACAGCGCGCCCTCCCCGTGGACGGGCAGGTAGAACGCCGAGTCCGGGCCCAGCAGCCGGATGTCGATGTTGCCGCCACCGAGCGTGGGCGGGATCGAGTTGAGCTCGGGCGCGGTCTCGCCTGCCGCAGTCGTGTGCGCCACGCCCATCGTCCCCATGAACGGTTGCAGGGGGAACACGACCTCGGCCCGGCCCGACCCGAACGGCATCACGCCGACGGCTCCGCCCCCCTTTCCCGTCCGGACGCTGGTGAAGGTCGAGACGTTGCCGTAGCGCAGGGGGTCCTTCGTCGCCCGAGCGTCCGTGGCGACGGGCGGCATCACCTCCTCGACGGTGATGCCGGCGGGGGCGCCCCCGTCGGCGGTGCGGGCCAGCGCGCCCTTGCCGTGCCGGCTGGAGACCACGCCGTAGGGCACGCGCGGGACGGCCGACAGCGTCTCGACCTTGAGCACGTCGCCCGGTTCCGCCCCCTCGACGAAGATCGGCCCGGTGATCACGTGCGGGCCGTCGACGTCGAAGTTGCGCGGCGTGCGGTTGTAGTCGCGGGCGATCGCGACGGCATCGGTGAGCACGCCCTCCGGCGCCACCTGGTGGCGCCCGAAGTACGCGATCGGGTCGCGGCCCTGGTCCTCCAGGATGCCCTCGTGCGAGACCGTGTCGATGGTCACGGTCTCGCCCGACGCGATGCGCAGGGCCGGGGTGGCGCCGATCGCCGGGACGTACCCCCAGCGCACGGCCTCGGGCGTGGAGGGCAGGTAGTGGTCGCCGTCGATCGGGCCGGTGCCCGGCTGCAGCGGGGCGGCCGGCACCGATGACCGGGTGCCTGCTGCGGCGGGCGAGGCTCCGAGCAGGGAAGATCCCATCGTTGCGGCGGTGACGGCGGTGGCGGCCCGCAGGAACCCCCTCCTCCCGATGCCTTCGACGATGAGTGCGCGTGCGACGATCGGATCGGGCGAGATCATCGGGTGATCGTCATGTGGTCCCGTATCGGTGGAGTTACCCGAGGTGTCGGCGATGTGAAGTGTCCCGATCGCCCCACGTCACCCGACGGAACGCGGCGTGTCGCGGGGGCGCGGGACAGAACCGCCTGCGACGTGGTTGGATGGGTGCAGGTCGTTCAGTTTCGGTGTTCGTGTGATGCACGCTCGCGGGAACAGGTTGGTGGGGGAGTCGGCGTCGACGTGACGTTGATCAGCCCATCAGGGTCGGCCGGGACGCGCACGGTGCGGGTCCCACCGTCTGCTAGGAGCACATCGCATGGCGCAGGGAACTGTGAAGTGGTTCAACGGCGAGAAGGGCTTCGGCTTCATCTCGGTCGACGGGGGCGGCGCTGACGTCTTCGTTCACTACTCCGAGATCGACGCCTCGGGCTTCCGTAGCCTCGACGAGGGGCAGCGCGTGGAGTTCGAGATCGGCCAGGGCACCAAGGGCCCGCAGGCCACCGGCGTTCGCGTCGTCTGATCCACCTCGCTCACCAGGAGCCCGTCTTCCCCAGGGGAGGCGGGCTCCCGGCGTTGCGGGGCTAGGGGGGTGTCCCGCGGATCTTCGATCGCGATAGCCGCGCCCAGGCGGCCCCTGGCGACACCGCAGAACCGCCCGAATACGCCCGGTATGAGGGCGATCCAGCGGCGCCGCCAGGAACCACCTGGATCACGGCTCTCATCGACCAAGATCCACAGGACACCCCCTAGGGGCCGATGTCCTCGGCGGTGATGGGCTGCCCGGGCAGGGGTGCGCCGGAGGACGGCGCGCGTAGGCCGTCGAGTATCAGCGCCATGCAGCGCTCTGCCGCCAGTCCGGCGACCGTGTCGTGGGTCTTGGGCACCTGCCGCACCAGCAGCGCGAACACCATTGCGACATCACCGGTGTCGATGTCGCCGCGCAGGGTGCCTTCCGCCTGTGCGGCGTGCACCACGGTGTCGAGCACCTCGATCAGCGCCCGGCGGAGCTCATTGCGCTCCTCGTCGTCGCGCAGCACGATCCTCGGCGGCGACGTCATGGCGAGCTGCATGGTCAACCGGAGCTCCTGGGACTGGTGCAGGAAGCGGACCAGCGCTTCCCACGCCGTGGGTTCCTCCGCCACCGCCGCACGTGCCTCGGCCAGCGCCTTCTCGAAGCTGTCCCGGGCCACGGCCTGGATCAGCGCCTCCCGGTCGGGGAAGCGGCGGTAGAGCGTGCCGATGCCGACGCCGGCGGCACGCGCGATCTCCTCCATCGGCACATCCGGCCCCTGCACGGCGAACCACTGCTTGGCCGCGGCCAGTATCTGGTCACGGTTGCGGCGTGCGTCGGCCCTCAGGCCCGTCACCGGATCCGCGGTCATGCAGATCACCCCCCGTAATTCGCCCGGATTGTTGCACGGGGTCCGGTTGGCTCCGTGGACGTGCTCCGACTAGGTGGACGAAAATCCTCCGCTTGCGTACCGTGGACAGCGTAACCGGAGGTCAATCCTCCACATGGTAGGCGTTCCGATGGGGGTACCGCGATGACCGAACTGGTCGACCAGCAGGTTCCGACGTTCCCGATGCAGCGCACGTGCCCCTTCTCCCCGCCTGCGGCGTACGAGGAGCTGCGCGAGCAGTCGCCGATCGCCCGCGTCCTGCTGCCCACCGGGCGCCACGCCTGGTTGGTGACCAAGCACGAGGACGTGCGGACGGTCCTGGCCGACACCCGGTTCAGCTCCGACCGCAACCACCCCGACTTCCCGCGGTTGATCGAGCTGCCGCCGGACAGGCCGATGTTCTCGCCCTCCCTGATCTCCATGGACCCGCCCGAGCACGGTCCGGCCCGCCGCGCCGTGGTGGGCGAGTTCACCGTCAGGCGCACCCGGGCGTTGCAGCCGCGGATCCAGCAGATCGTGGACGAGAGCATCGACGCGATGGTCGCCGGCCCCCGGCCGGCGGACTTCGTGCAGGCGTTCTCGTTGCCCGTGCCGTCACTGGTGATCTGCGAGCTGCTCGGTGTGCCCTATGCCGACCACGAGTTCTTCCAGTCCCGGTCGAAGCTGCTGATCACCCGCACCACGAGTGCCGAGGATCGGTTCCGTGCGGTGGAGGAGGTGCGCAACTACCTGGACGAGCTGGTCACCTCGAAGGAGCACGAGCCCACCGACGACCTCCTCGGCCGGCAGGTGTTGAAGCAGCGCGAGAACGGCACGGTGGACCATGCGGGACTGGTGGGGATGGCCTTCCTGCTCCTGATCGCCGGGCACGAGACCACGGCGAACATGATCTCGCTCGGCACCATCGCGCTGCTGCAGAACCCGGACCAGCTCGCGATCATCAAGGCCGACCCGTCCAGGACCCCGGACGCCGTCGAGGAGCTGCTGCGGTACTTCAGCATCGCCGACACCGCGACGGCCCGGGTCGCCACCGCCGACATCGAGCTCGACGGAGTCCGGATCAAGGCTGGTGACGGCGTGTTCGCGCTCAGCTACGCCGCCAACACCGACCCGGAGGTGTTCGACGACCCGGACAGCCTGGACGTCGCGCGCGGAGCCCGTCACCACGTGGCCTTCGGCTTCGGCCCCCACCAGTGCCTCGGGCAGAACCTGGCGCGGGCCGAGCTGCAGATCGTGTTCGACACGCTGTTCCGCCGGCTCCCCGACCTGCAGCTGGCCACCCCCATCGAGAAGCTGACGTACAAGGACGACGCCGTCGTCTACGGCGTCGAGCAACTGCCGGTGACCTGGTAGTCGTCATGACCGACATCGCCGTGGTCACCGGAGCCAGCCGGGGGGCGGGCAAGGGGATCGCCGTGGCGCTCGGCTGCACCGGTGCGACCGTCTACGTGACCGGCCGGAGCCGGTCGTCCACCGACTCGGCCTACGGCGGCACGATCGGGGAGACGGCGGCGCTCGTGGACGAGGCCGGTGGCACGGGCGTCCCTGTGCCCGTCGACCATTCCGATGACGAGGCCGTGGCAGCGCTGTTCGCCCGCATAGGGCGGGAGCACGGGCGCCTCGACATCCTCGTCAACAACGCGGCGAAGGTGTCGGGCATGTTCGCCGGGGGGTTCTGGGAGAAGCCGCTCGACGCCGCCGACCTGATCACGGTCGGCCTCCGTTCGCACTACGTGGCCGCCTACTACGCCGCGCCCCTGCTGATCGCCAACGGGCGCGGCCTGATCGTAAACACCGGGCACTACGGCGCCGTGGCCTACCACCACGGTCCCGCGTACGGGGCACAGAAGGCCGGAAGCGACAAGATGGCCGCCGACATGGCGAAGGAACTGCGCCCCTACGACGTCGCTGCCGTCTCGATCTGGATGGGCGGGCTCGACACCGAGCGCGCCCGCGCCGACATCGCCGCTCTGCCTCCCGAGGCACGACCGGCGGGCCGGCGGGAGTCCCCGCAGTTCACCGGCCGGGTGATCGCGGCCCTCTACACGGCCGAGGACCTCATGCGCTACTCGGGCAGGGCGCTGATCGGCGCCGAACTGGGCGCCCGGCTCGGCGTCACCGACGTCGACGGCAGCGCGCCGCTCTCCCTCCGCTACGAGAAGGGTGGCCCACCGGAGCTCCACCCCAGCCTCTGGTGAGGCCGCATCAGCGGCCCTCGCCGTGGAACCGGCGCAGGGCCGCCAGCGTCTCGGCCGGCTTCTCCTCCGCGAGGAAGTGTCCGCTGTCGAGCGCATCACCGGTGACGTCGTCCGCCCAGCCGCGCCAGATCGTCAGGGGGTCGTAGCCGCCGCCCAGCCGGCCCTTCGCGCCCCACAGGACCTGGATCGGACAGGCGATCCTCCGGCCCGCGCTGTGGTCCTGCTCGTCGAGCAGCCGGTCGTACGTGGCGCCGGCGCGGTAGTCCTCGCAGATCGCATGCACGACCGCGGGGTTCCGGGCACATCTGACGTAGTCGGCGCGGGCCTCGGGCCGGAAGTTCGGCGCGTCGGCGCCGAACTGGGAGTCGAAGAAGAACCATTCCGGGTCGTGCCCGATCAGGGTCTCGGGAAACGGATACGGCCGGGCCAGGAACGGCCAGTGCCAGTAGTCGAGCGCGAAGTTCCGGTCGGCGTGGGCCCACGCCTCGCTCGTGGGGACGATGTCCAGGACGGTGAGCCGGCGAACGGCCTGCGGGTGGTCGAGGGCCAGACGGTAGGTGACCCGGCCGCCGCGGTCGTGGCCTGCCACGTCGAAACTCTCGAACCCGAACTGGTGCATCAGGCCTGCGACGTCGCGGGCCATGGCGCGCTTGCCGTAGCTCGCGTGGTCGGGGACGGACTCGGGCTTGCTGCTGTCGCCGTAGCCGCGCAGGTCGGGCGCCACGACCGTGAAGTCCTCGGCCAGCCCGCCCGCGACCTGGCCCCACATCATGTGTGTCTGCGGGTACCCGTGCAGCAGCAGGAGGGGAGGGCCGGAACCACCGTGGCGCACCCGCAGGGACACCTCGCCCACGGTGATCTGCGACAGCTCGAAGCCCGCGAAGGCTCCGTCCTCTTCGGACGCCAACGTCATGCGTGCTCCCTGGAATTCGTCATGCGCGATGCCGACGCAATTCTACGCGGGAATACATGGGGCCATTCGCGACAATAGTGGGAACTGTCACGTGCGCCGTCAGGTGCTGCCTTTCGCGCCCGTTGCCCGGTAGCGGCCGTCGAGAAGCTCGGCGAAGACGGCTGCCGCCGCGTCGACGCGAGCGGGGTCGGTGGCCACGAGCCGGTCGAGCGCCAGCCCGTCGAGGGTGTCCAGGATCAGGTCGGCCACCGGTGCCGCCCGCTCCGGCGCGATGCCGAACGCGACCAGGCCGGACTGCAGGGGCGCCCGCCAGGGTCCGCGCAGCCGCTCGGGGGCTGCGCGGAAGCGTTCCGGCTCCTGCACGGCGAGCACGCAGATCTCGAGATACAGCCGCGTGACCCGGGCCGCCGCCGGGGTGCTGAGCGCGGCCCACAGGTGGTGCACCAGGTCGGCGAGACCGCGCACGTCCGGCCCCGGTGGCTCCAGCGACGCGGCGAGGCGCCGTTGTGCGAGGGCCAGGACCTCGCCGACCAGGCGCTCCTTGCTGCCGAAGTGGTAGATGAGCATCCGGTCGCTGGTGCCGAGCGCTGCCGCGAGGGGCCGCAGCGACAACCCGACGAGCCCGTGGACCAGCACGTAGTCCAGGGCACCCTCGGCGAGCTCGGCGCGACGATCCACCGCTGAACCGTAGCAACCGCTTCACCCGTCGGCGTAGCGTCTGCTACGTTTCGGCTGTAGCGACCGCTACGTCGGGCGAGTCGATCGGCGGGGCCGCGATGACGTACAGCTGGTGGGGCGCCGCTCTGGCCCCGGTGACGTGGGGCGTGATCGCCGGCCTGACCACCCCACGGGGCCCACTGACCCCGACCGAGGCCCTGATCAGCGTCGGCGTCAGCCTCGTGGTCGGCGGCGTGGCCGGCCGGTGGAGCCGGTCGCGGTGGGCGATGCTGGTCGCACCGGCCCTGTTCGTGATCACGGTCGAGATCGTCCGAACCGGTGCCGTCGGGCCGACCGTCGACGCCCCGCACGCCAGCATGCTGGGTGCGGTCGCGCTGGCCGCCGGGCGAGGGGTGCACGGGCTCCTGACCGTGCTGCCGATGGTCGTCGCCGCCGCCTACGGCGCCGGACCGGCCCGCCGCGGCCGCCTGGGCCGCTACCTCGGTCGGGCCATGATCGGCGGGCTCGCCGCCGTCGTCGTACTGGTGACGGGCGCGGTGGCGCTGCCGGCACGAACGGACCCGATCCCCGGCGACCGCGGCATCGCCGAACTCGCGAGCGTCGACGCCGGCTCTCATCAGCTCGGCCTGATGATCCGCGGCGCCGACACGACCGGGCCGGTCCTGCTGTTCGTGCCCGGTGCGCCGGGGGCAGCAGAACCGGGTGCGGTCCGCGCGCACCTCTCCGGACTGGAGCAGCACGTCGTCGTCGCCACCCTGGACCGGCGCGGCGGCGGCAGTTCCTACCCGGCGATCGAACCCACGCCGACCATGACGCTGGACGACGAGATCGACAACGTCGTCGCCGCCACGCACCACCTCAGGCGGCGGTTCGACACCGACCGGATCTACCTGCTGGCCCATTCCGGAGGGTCGATCCCGGCCGCTTTCGCGGTGCAGTGCCACCCCGAACTGTTCAGCGCCTACATCGGCGTCGGCCAGGCCGTCGACACCACCGAGGCCGACCAGGCGCAGTACGCCGCGACGCTCGACTGGGCTCGCCACCACTACACCGATCTCGCCGCGGCCCTCACCGCGGTGGGCCCACCCCCGTACGCCCGGATCTACGACTACGAACCGCTGATCCTCGCCGAGAGCAGGGTCTTCCCCCACGCCGGTGGGCAAGGCGGACTCGACGAGAGCCTCGCGGCGTCGGAGTACACGGTTCTCGACAAGGTCCATCTCTTCGCGGGCCTCGTCGACGCCCACGACGTCTACTACCCGCGGATCCGGGACGTCGACCTGCGTACCGACATCCCGCGGCCTCGAGGTGCCCGTGTACTTCGTGGACGGCGTCGACGAGGTGCCCGGCCGCGTGCCGCCGATGCGGCAGTGGTTCGCGGGACTCCAGGCGCCGCACAAGGAACATGTCCTCATCAGCAGCAGCGGGCACCGGTCGTTGTACGAAAGACCCGCGGAGTTCACTGACATCCTCGTCAGCCGCGTGCTCGGCGGCCCGGCGACATAGGGCGCCGGTGCTACCTCAGCTCGCCTTCGAGCAGGCCCATGACGACCATGTCGTACCAGGTGCCGTCCCGCCGGAACGCCTCGCGCAATCTGCCTTCCTCGACGAACCCCACCTTCTCGTAGACATGGCGGGCGGCGTGATTCTCGGCCACGACACTCAAGAAGATCCTGTGCAGGCGCATCTTGTCGAAGCCGTACCGGCACATGGCACGCATGGCCTCGGTGGCGTAGCCCTGGCCCCAGTAGGACTTCTCGCCGAGGTAGATGTCGAGCTCAGCGCAACCGAGTTCGGGTTCGGCGTCGCGCAGCCGGACGATCCCGATGAGCTTCCTGTCGGCAACCACCTCGACGCCGAAGAGTACGTCGCGATAGGAGTTCGGCTCCCGGCTTTCCATCCGTCGTCTGGTCTGCGCGAGTGACGAGCCGTATCCGTCGTTCATCCACCGCATGACGTCCGGGTCGTGGTTCCACCGCCACAGGTCGTCGGCGTCACCAGGCTCCATCGCCCTCAGCCGGATCCGAGCTTCCTGTCGTGCTCCCATGCCCTGCCTTTCAAGGTGTCGCCCAAGCTGAAGGCCACGGTCAGCAGCAACGTGAGGATTCCCCATCCGGTCCAGACGATCACTTGTGCTCTTTGCGTCGGCAAGAGTGATCGAGGAGGGTATAGACCGCATCCACCAACCTTCGCACCGGGTGATCAACTCGGGCGAGGAAAATCGTTCGACTTCTCAACGGCTGCGAACTCGACCTCGATTCGTATTGATGTCTGAGGACACGCCCGCCACCACGCCAGGCGTGCACGCGTCCGTGTCATTGCTGGCGACCATCGGAGGAGGCGGCGGTAGCGCACTGTCCGAGTGCTGCAACGGGAACCGGGGCTGCTCGACTGCTACCTACCGCTGGTCCGAGCGGCCCACCTGCCTATCGGACCACGTCTGACCATGGTCGGGGTGGCGGGATTTGAACCCACGGCCCCTCGCTCCCAAAGCGAGTGCGCTACCAAGCTGCGCCACACCCCGTCGGGTGAAGTCTAGGCGGTCGTCCCGGGACTCGTGACGCGGAGTCCTCGGACCTGCCCCAGCCGACCGTCCTGTTCGGAATCCGTTCCGAGCGGCGGGCTCAGGACCGACCGTGGATCCCAGAACGGGGGCGGCCGGCGGGCCGCACGACGGCGCCGCTGGTCGGCGGTGACTGGTGACCATCGAGGCGCGGGACGGGGGCGTTGCGGAGTCCGCTACGCTGGGCAGGTCCCCGAGTCGATGGGGGACACGCGGGCGTAGCTCAATGGTAGAGCCCCAGTCTTCCAAACTGGCTACGCGGGTTCGATTCCCGTCGCCCGCTCAGCGTCTCTACCAGCAAGAACAGCCGCCCTTCCCGATCTTGGGAGAGGCGGCTGTCTGCTTGCGTGCAATTAGCGTGCAATTAGTTCGCGTCGGACCGGGCGGCTGTCGGGGGCGCGGACGACGTGACGATGGTGCTCAACCGATCGGCGATCTGGCGGTCTCGCTCGCGTGTGGCGTGCTGGTAGATCAACGCGGCGCGCATCGAGCCGTGGCCCATCCGGTGCATGAGTTCGCGTGTGCTGGCTCCGGCAGCGGCGGCGAGCTGGTTACCGGTATGGCGCAGGTCGTGGAAGTGGAACCCGCGTGGCAGTCCCGCCCTGACCACCGTCTGCGTCCACGCCGTGCTGCGGTGGAAGTTGCCTCGACGCAGTGGGCCGTCCCGGTCGCCGAGGAACACCAGACCCTCGGCTCCTGACTCGGCGAACGAGTCCAGGTGCTGGCGAAGCTCGTCGACGAGTACGTCCGGCAGGGCGATCGACCGGGCGCCGGCCACGGACTTCGTGGGGCCGGGCACCATCTGACCGCGTCGGGTCTGCGCGATGCGGCGGTACACGTGCACGACGCGTCCCTCCAAATCGAGGTCACAGCGCCGGATCGCGATCAGCTCTCCCCAGCGGAGCCCGGTCAAGGCGGCGGCGAGGACGAGCACGCGGTACCGGGCAGGGACGAGATCGGCGAGGCGGTAGACCTGCGCGACGGTCGCCGTCGGGCGCTCCGGCGTCCGGTGCTGGCCCGCGCCCTTGATCCGGCACGGGTTCCGCTTGATCCGGCCGTCATCGGCCGCAGTGTTCAAGATCGCGCGGAGTAGCCGGTAGGCCTTCGCGGTCCGGTCCTCCGAGCGCCCGTCACGGAGCAATGCCGCCGCCAGGACCGCACCTGATCAGTGGTGAGCTGCCCGATCTCCACAGCACCGAGGTAGGGCTCGACATGATGCCGGAACAGGCTGTCGTACTCCTCTCGCGTGCGCAGACTGATCTTGTGCTCGCTGATCCACTGCTCGCCGAACTCCTGGACGGTCCCCGTGCTGAGGTCCGGGTCGGTCCACTCGCCCTGCACGAGTTCGGACTCCGCCATCGACAGCCACCGTTCGGCATCCTTCTTCCGCCCGAAGGTCTCCGGCGCTGGTCGACGGCGCCCATCGGGTGCCAGGTAGGAGGCCTGGAACCGGCCGGACGGGAGCTTGCGGATCAGCCCGAAGCGTCGGTGCCTGGGCTTGTTACCCCGTGCCATCAGACGACCCCCCGCACGTGCCGCCGGACCGACTGCGCAGTGATCGGCTCGACGCATCCTTGGGCCACGAATGCCCGAAGGTCGGCGACGGAGAACCGGATGTGGCGACCGACCCGGTAGAACCGGATGCGCCGTTCGGCGATCAACCGCCTGACGAAGCGTTCGGATGTCGACAGGTACGCAGCAGCGCCCCGCACCGTCAGATACTCGCCGCCGTCGTTCCTCATGCCGCCCTCCTGGTTCGGGTGCTGCGTCGCTGCTGTCGGTTCCGTTCGGCGATGGCCACGGCGAGCTCGCGTTCGGCGTGGGTGTGGTGTCCGATGTGGACGAGACGCCAGTCGTTGACGACGGTGACGGTGGACAGATCGAGCGGGATGGTGTTGGGGTCGTCGGTGTCGCGGTCGAGCTGGGCCAGGTCATCGGCCAGCCGCCACGTCCTCCGGTCGGCTCGGAGCGCGCCGAAGGTGGTCGAGTACCGCTGGCTGTCTAGTCCCAGTTGATGCTTGACGTTTCGGTCCCAGCTGATGCTTGTCAGTGGATCTAGGAAACGTGGGTGGTGGTGCGGGGCCGGTAGGCCTTGATGCTGCGGACGGGTTGGTCGGTGGCGCGCCGGTAGGTGCGCTGCTGTCCGTCGGGGGTGTCGACGGTCAGGGTGGTGTCGCTGACGTGGACGGTGACCACGGCCCCGGCCTGGGCTCGGCCCAGGCTGATCGGTTGGCTGGCCACGGTGATCACGCCCGAGGCGGAGACGCGGCGTTGGACGGTGACCGGTTCGGTGCGGGGGCGTGGTGGTGGCTCGGCGGGGCGGACGCTCTGGACGCGGTGGGCCTGGTCCCAGGTCAGCGGGTTGGGGCGGGTGCGCAGAAGCTCGCGGGTCTGGGGGTCGAACACCAGCAGCACGGTGGGTTCGATCCGGACGCCGACCCGGCGCCCGGCGAGGATCTCGGCGATGAACACGCTGTGCTGGCCCAGGGTGATGTTGCCGTTGCGGTTGACGGTGCGGTCGACCTCGAGCGCGGTGGCGGCTGGGTCGAGGGGCGGCAGTGGAGAGGGGCCGGCGGGGCGGCCGCCGCGGGCGGCGAGCGCGGTCAGGTCCGCCGACGACAGGTGCGAGCGGACGGTCTTGATCCGGGTCCCGGCGGCGAGCAGGTGGATCAACTGGTGGTCGGCCCAGAAGGTGATCGTCTGCCCGACCCGGGCTGGTCCGAGCCAGAATTGTTTGCCGCGGACTCCAAGGTTGCCCCCGGTCGGCACGACGCGTTCGAACTCCACCGGCCCACCCCGATAGAGCAGGTCGGTTCGTGGGGCGGTGGCGTTCTCGCGAACCGCGCCATCCTCCTGCGCGACTGCCAGCTCAGCTACCGATTCGGCTGCCGGTTCAGCTGCCAGGTCGAGTGTTGGTTCGAGGGCTGGGGTGAGGATGGCTGGGACGCGCAGCGGCAACCCCGCGTGCACCGCAGCTGTTGCTGCAGCGCGTTCGGTCTGGCCGGTAGCGAACCGGGTGGCGGGGTAGGCGTCGCCGATGCCCTGGTGGGGGCGGTCGCAGTTGTAGTCGGTGACCCAGGTGTCGATCGCGGCCTGGACCGCCAGGACGTTCTCGAACGGTGGGCGGTCGTTGAGCAACTCCGGGCGCAGGCTCTGGTGGAACCGCTCGACCTTTCCCGTCGTGGTCGGGGAGGCGGGTTGGGTCAGGCGGTGGGTGATGCCGTTCTCCCGGCAGATCCGGTCGAACAACACCTCCCCACCGCGGCCGAACCGGTCGGTGAACTGCTTGCCGTTATCAGTAAGGATCTCCTCGGGCATCCCGTAACGGCGCAGCGCCTCGATCAGAGCCAGACACACCGCCCGCCCCGTCGCCCGCGCCACCACCGCGGCGATCACGCAGAACCGGGAGTGGTCATCCACACCGGTCACGACTTTGACCTCGGTGCCGTCGACCAGCAGGATCCCGCCGACGATGTCGATCTGCCACAACGCCATCGGCGCCGACCGTTCCCACCGCACATAGTCCGCACGCTTCTTGCGGCGTGACCGCGGCTCGATCAGACCGTGACGGACCAGGATCCGGTGCACCGTCATCCGCGACGGCACCGGATCCACCCGCCCGCCACGACTCAGCTCGTGGACCAGCCGTCGTGGCCCCCACCGCGGGTGCTCCCGGCGCAGCTCACACACCACCGCCTCCACCTGCGGCGGCGCCTGATGCGGACACGAGGCCGGCCGCCGGGACCGGTCGGCCAACCCGCTCAGACCATCAGCGCGATACCGCGCCAACCAGGTGTGCACGCTCTGGCGCGACACCCGGTGATGCGCGGCGACATCCACGACGGCTTCTCCTGCCAGCACCGCCAACACCGCGCGATACCGCTGCTCAACGACCGACAACTCGACCAGGGCCAATCCCGGCCTCCCCGCACCCCGACATCACACGACAGGGCACAGCGAAGCCGATCACGACCACCGTCAAGCATCAGGTGGGACCGGAGTGTCAAGCATGTCCCGGGACTACACAGTCAGTCATCGAGCGTGCGTGTTCAGACTCTCCATACCTGTTCAAGGCGGCGCCTCCGGCGCCGCACGGCGCTGTCCCGTTGCAGCCGCAAGCGCTCGCCCGGGGCGTGCGGCCTCCGGCCGGTCCCCGCGCGGCGCGCGGCTGGCGGGACGTCCGGCCGACGCCGAAGGCGTGCCACGACGCCATGTTGAGTGCATCCACTACGCTTGGATCGTGGCTTATAGCGCGACCGTTCGACGACTTCTCATCTCATGTCCGGGAGATGTTCCTCCGGAGGATTTGCGGACGGTGCAGAAGGCGATCAATCGATGGAACGGCATCTACGGCCCCAGCTTCGGAAGCGCTGTGATACCTATTTCGTGGGGCAGCCACGCGGCCGCAGAATTTGGCCGTGCGCCACAAGCCGTACTGAATGATCAACTAGTCGACGGATGCGATATCTGCGTCGCACTCTTTGCTAATCGGATGGGAACTCCGACCGCTGTCGCAGAATCGGGCACGGCGGAAGAGATTCAACGTCTGCATCAGTCTGGCCGCTATGTCGGCATTCTCCGCTCGCGGCGCTTCGTTGATCCAGCAACCGTGGACCACACGCAGGCACAATTGCTGGATAACTACCTTCTTGGCATCCAGCAACAAGCATTGGTCTTAGAATACCGAACGGATGCCGAGCTCGAGAATCATATTGACGCAATTCTTGTCGCCGCGATCACGCGCGATCGCACGCGCTCCGATGATCAGGTAGACGCAACCTTTGATGTAGCTGCAGGCGATTCCAATTACGCTGCCGAGGTATGGCCACGAGTAGAGTCGGCGGACCGGGTAAGCACGTCAAGTAACGGCCGGGTCCGCACCCGGCGCAATTGGTATCTCGTCTTATCAAACACGGGCAAGCGTCCTGCTCGTGAGGTCCGATTCTCTCTTGAGAGCGATAGCGCGGACGGCGAGATTTGGCACGTGCACACAGATAATGCCGAGGGAGTGCCGAACATCGAGGTCCTTGCTCCCCATGGCCATGACGCGCGATTTCCAATCCTTGCAACTATGGGAAGTGCTTCACAAGTTCGATGCAGAGTTACCTGGATTGACGACCGAGGCGAGCAGGAAAACATTGCAACTTTGCGCCTCAGTTAGCTCCATGCATTCACCTTTACTTAGTCACCCGTGCGACCGCCAATGATCGCGTCCGCGGGGCCATCTCCCTTGATGCGCCATCCCAGCCGCCAAAAACGACAGGTCGTCGGTGGGTGCCGAAGCTTAGAAAGGGCGTGCATGCAGCTCTCAGATGCCGGGCTACCAGGGCTATTTCATGCCGCAGACCAGGTATCACTTTCCGCGCAGCGCCAGTTCCTGTTGGCATCCCGCCTCAGACTGTTCTTTCTGATCGCCGCCGCCGCAACCGGTGCAATGTCGATACAGGGCGCACGCGGCGTTGACTATGCAGCCGTTGGTACTGTAGCAGCGTTGGTGGGCGCGATACTTGTCGAAGTTTGGCTGCTTGCAGAACGCCCGGAGCGGCGTTGGTATGACGGTCGCGCTTTGGCTGAGTCAGCAAAGACTCTCGCGTGGCGCTTTGCAGTGCACGGTGCACCTTTCGATTCGTCCATCGACAGCTCGACGGCAGAGCGACTACTCGTCGAGCAGCTGAGCGCCTTGGTGCGCGATGCACCCACCACAGCAATCGCTCCGGGTGACGGACCTCCCGTAACTACTCTCATGAGGACGCTTCGCGCGGCCGACTTCGACCAACGACGCGAAATTTACATCCGCGAGCGCGTCGTCGGTCAACGCTACTGGTACAGCAATAAGGCACAGCAAAACGCCAGTCAGGCTAGTCGGTGGCGGGTAGGCCTGCTCGTTATCGAGTGCATGGGCGTACTTGCCGCGCTCTTTCGCGCAGTCGGCTTGCTCGCGATCGATCTCGCCGGCATTGTCGCCGCACTTGGTGCCGCAGGCATCGCCTGGCTGTCGATCAGGCAGCACGAGTCGTTGGGTCGCGCCTACTCATACGCAGAAAATGAGCTAGCGATCGCCGCCATACGCCTGCAAGAGATAAGTGACGACGCACTGTGGCCCGTCGAGGTTGATAACGCTGAGGAGGCAATAAGTCGCGAACACACCATGTGGCGAGCATCCCGATCGACGATATGATCCGAATTAGGACGCGCAAGAACCCTTCTGAGGACGCAAGGCCTCGCTATCGCGACTGACTCACTGCCGTCCGGAGGCGATTAGAACGGCGGCTCATCGGGCCCGTAATACTTCGGAATGATAGCGCTTATCCATTCACTCAAATTCTTTGAGCCTTTATGTCTGTACATGAGTTCGCGGAGATCGTCGGCGGTAATCTTGCCACTTTTTGCGAGGCTCTGGATGAAGTTGCGCAGCGCCATTACGTCAGTCCGCGCCAAGCTACTATGCCGGACAGGCCCAGCATCTGGGTCATTGGTCCGCAGAAGTTGCTTGAGTCCCTGTATCTCGGAGATAATATCCGCGATGCCGCGCGCTTCGGAGTCGTCCGACTGCGATAGAGTTTGAAGATTCAGCGTGTAGGTGAGGGGAGTCTCGACGGGCTTCCCGTTTCGCATGCTCCCGACCATCCCCACCAATGTCTCCTTGGCTTCATGAACAGAGTCCAGGTCGCGGTGATCCAAGAAAATAGTACGAAGTCCTTGGATGTCGAAGGGTAGCGTCTGCCCCTCGGCTATCAATTGAATGAATGGCTTAGCGACTGCATGACGAATGGCGAGCTCATAGAAGACGTTAGGGTTATGGTCAGTCAAGTCTGCGATAACAAGGTCGCTTTGTAGTAGACCGTCGATTATCTGCGACGTGATCGTGCCTGATTGATCCATCTGATCCGCTCGCTCAATTGAGAAACCAAGCGGCTCAAGGGTGGAGCTGACGACGTGCTGATAAATCTGGTTACTTCGCCTACGAATAGCAGACTCGGGCGGTCCAATAGGGCAAATATAGAAGCACGATTCAGGCCGGTCGCTCGTCTGGCCTCGACTATCCACCCCCAGATTGTGCACCACCGCTCGCCGAGAAGTTCTCGGTGCCCACCGTGCGACGACGGGGCAGAGATCACGACGTGGCGGCGAGGACGGGGCAGGTGTGCGATTGGCGTGCAACCGTCGGGCGTAGAACAAGCACGCCCTCGCCGGGCGGCAGGTCTCCGGGATAGCCGGTCGAGCAGACGCGCGGGGCAGTGCGGCGAAGGCGGGGTGCGGTATCCCGTCGACCTCCCGAAGGGCTACCACACGACGGCCCGGGGGCAGAGCTGCACCGCGTCGGCCACCGGTTGCGACGAGGGTTGCCCCCGGGCCGCCGCGCGGTCGGGCTGCGCCAGGTCGACGGGATGCCGCACGAGTCTCAGCGCGGAAGGTCAAGTGCCGGGCCGGATGCACCTAGAGAGGCACCGCCGCACCCGGCACCAGACCCCGAGGGCTGACACGGACCGTCACGACGACCAGCAGGAACACGCCCGCTGGCTACCGGCTGAGCGGAGACGGGCCGCATTGACACGGACGTCCTCACCCGCGGGGTCACCCGGTACAAATCCGGTACAGAAGGCAGCTGACATGCCGCGGTATTCCGCGACACCGGCCGGTATTCAGGGACAGGTCACGGCATGATCAGCAAGGAAACGCCTGGCCAGACGCAGTTCACCAGCTATCGCTGAAACAGGCGAGCGACCGGTGATTGAGCCTGGGAACGAGCTCCGCAGTGCAGCAGATCTCCGGTATCGCGGAGCTTTGCAGCGGTGCGGTCAGCTCGTGGGGGCACAGCTCTAAGCGGGACACGCCATCGGCCCAGTGCACCTGGGCCGTCGAGAGTTCTGGGACTGGACGGACTACGCGGGCCATCCCGAGAACGTCATCTCGCACGAGCGGCTGCTCGACAACGCCGATGCCGACCGTGCAACTAGCGTGCAACTAACCAGGGCGCAAGCCGGTCAACGGGTTCAGCCCACGACACGTTCGAACGCAGGTCAGCCCCGAAGTAGCCGCACCCCGCGCAACCTTCCAAACTGGCTACGCGGGTTCGATTCCCGTCGCCCGCTCCAGGCCTTCTACCAGGCGCAACGGTGGTCGCGGCCGATCATCGGAACCCGCGTGAGCGGTGTACGTGTCCCCCCGTGTGCCCCTTGGGTGCGTCCAGCTCCGCCGAGACGAGCCGATCGAGCCCGACGGCGATCTCCCGGTCACGGTGATCGCCGCGCATGCAGGTGGATCAGGGTTGCCGGCGTCGAGCGGTGCCCCATCCGGTTCATGAGGTCGCGCAGGGTCGCCCCCATCTCCGCGGCCAGCGTGTTCCCGGTGTGCCGCAGATCGTGCAGGTGCAGGTCCGGGCCCCCGACCTTCACCCGCGCCTTGTCCCAGATGCGGTGGAAGTTCGAGCGGGTCGGGCGACCTCCCTTGGGGCTGAGGAAGACGTTAGGCGTTGGGCGATCGGCCGACATAGGTGCGGAGATGGTGCTCGACTTCCGCGGCGACCTGTCGCGCTTCCGGCTCGTAGGGTCCGCGCCCTTGATCTTGCAAAGTTGGTGCAAATGTTGACGTCTTCCACCGCGGTGTTCAGGATCGCGTGCAGCAATCGGTAGGCCTTGGCCATGGTCCCGACCGACGCGCCCTCGTCTGGGCCTCGGTCAGTCGATGCCTTCGACGATGCGGAAGTCGCGCTCGACGCCGTCGGAGAGGGCGACCAGCGCCTCCTGGTAGGCCGCACTCTCGCGCGCCGCGATGGCCTGCTCGAAGCTGTCGAACTCGATCAGGACGGTGCGCTCGGCGATTCCGGCGTCATGCGCCACGACCCGACCGCCACGGGCGAGGATCCGACCGCCCCCGGCCTTGACGGCCGAAGGGGCCAGCTTGTTGTAAGCGGCCAGCTTCTCAGGGTCTGTAATGGTGCGGTAGGCGCTGACCCAGTAGCCCTTGGGCATGGAACCTCCAGTGTTGGGATGAAGCATCTGACTTACGGGTTGGTCTCGGACGAGCGTCGGCGGGCGAGAGCGAGGCTTGTCAGCGTCGTGATCGCCATAGCGCCGATGCCGACCAGCGCCGCGGTGGTGTAGGCGGTGTCGTCGGGGAAGAGGTGGCCGGGGCCGGTGCCCGCGGCGAGGATCAGGCCGCCGATGGCGCTGCCCAGGGAGTACCCGACGCTGCGGACGACGTAGTTGAAGCTCATGGCGCTCGACGTCTCGCTCTTGGGGGTGACGGCCAGGATGACGCCGGGCATCGCGGCCGAGAAACCGCCGACGCCGAAGCCGAGCACGCCCATCGCCGCGAACAGTTCGGCCGGGTCCGACCGGGCCGCCGCGAACAGGGCGAACCCGCCGCCGACCACGACGGCGCTGCCGGCCAGGAGCAGGGGGTCGGCGATCCGCGTCCGGACCCGCGGCGTGAGCTTGCCGGCGACGAACCCCAGCACCGAGAACGGAATGAGGACCAGCCCGGCGACGAAGGTCGTCAGCCCGAAGCCGTAGCCGGCGCCGTGCGGCGTCTGCGCGTACCGGGTGATGAGCGTGAGCAGGAGGTACATGCCGATCCCGCCGACGAACATGGCGAGGTTCGCCCCGGCGACCGCCGGGTGCCGCACCGCCCGCACATCGACCAGGGGCGTCGTGCTGCGCAGCTCGATGACGGCCCAGACACAGAGCAGCATCACCGCGACGACGGCGAGGCCCGCCGCCACGGCGAGGTGCCGGCTCCACAGATTCCGTTCGCCGGCGAGGAACAGCACCAGGAGCAGCGCAGCGGCCAGGACGACCGCGCCTGCCACGTCCACGTGGGCGGAGCGGCCTTCGGGGGCTTCGGGCATGGAGCGCCACGCGGTCAGGAGGGCGGCGGCGGTGACGACCAGGCCGAGGCCGTAGGCGGCCCGTACCCCGCCGAGCTCGGCGAGCAGTGCGGCCAGCGGGTAGCCGACGCCGGCCCCGATGATCGAGACCACCGAGATCAGGGCGATCACGGCCGCGCTGCGCTCCTCGGGGAGGTGGTCCCGGGCCACGCCCATCATCAGCGCCGTCAGCCCGAGCCCGACGCCCTGGGCCGCCCTGCCGGCCAGCAGCCACGCGAACGGCAGCGGCAGCACGGTGAGCGCGCTGCCGGCGACGACGACCGCCAGCGTGGCGAGGATCGTGGCCCGCCGGTGCGGGCCGGCTCCGAGCCGGCCCAGGACCGGCGTGGCGACGGCGCCGCTGAGCAGCGCGACGGTCAGCGTCCACTGCGCGCTGCCGAGCGAGACGTGGAACGAGGTCGCCACGCTGGTGATGAGCGGCGTCCCGAGGCTGGCGACCGCCGCCACGACCAGAGCGATGAACATCAGGGCGGGGACCAGCAGCCGCGCCTCGGAACGCGCCATCGGGAACGCCTTCACCGCGACCCTGCCGACCGGCTGGCCGGTCACTGCTTCGGGCCTTCGCGGTCCTGGCTTTCGAGCTCTGCCAGATGCTTGAGCGCCGGAAGGGCCGCCACCAGCGCCTCGACCTCGTCGCCGGTGAGCTCGCCGATCAACCGCTCGAACGCGTGGACGCCCGCCTGGCGCCGCGTCCGGACATAGGAGGCGCCGGCCTCGGTCAGGCACACCAGCGTGACCCGCTTGTCGGACGCGTCGCCCCGCCGCTCGACCAGGCCGGACTCCTCCATCACCCGGACCAGGGTGGTCATCGCGGGCTGGGTGACGCCCTCGACCGCGGCCAGATCGGTGATGCGCCGCGGGCCGGTCCGGTCCAGGGTGGCCAGGGTGGCGGCGGACGTCAGGCTCATGTCCCGGGGCAGGCGTCTGGCGGCCCTGGTGGCCAGGCCGTAGAGGGCTGCCCCGATGGCGGCGGACGCGCCAGGAGCGGCGCCTTGACGACTCATGCCCGGAGCATAACATCCTTATATTCATAGGTTATGTAACTGGTCGACTGGCGCAGGCGGAGCACGTCTTGCGGCACGGTCTGCCAGACCGCCTTGCTTCTTCCAGTCGTCGGTATGGGCACAACCACGCCAGGACCAGGCGTTCCCGGTCAGGGCTGGAGCCAGCGGTCGAACCAGGCACGGGTGCGGCGCAGGACGTCGAGTTGGTGGTTGCGTTCCCGCATCGAGTGGCCCTCTCTGGGGTAGATCACGAACTCGTGCTCGGCGCCGAAGTGGCGCAGTGCCCGGTGGAAGTACACGGCCTGGCCGAGGGGGACGTTGGTGTCCTCGGCGCCGTGCAGGATCAGCACCGGAGTGCGGACGCGGCTGGCGAAGGAGATCGGGCTGACCGCGTCATGCGGGTGCGGACCGATCCCATCCCACCCGGTGCTGCCGCTGAGCGCAACGTCGAACTGGCCGTACTCCCCGGTCGCAACGAGCATCCCCCAGTCGGCGATACCCGCGTTGACCAGCGCGGCGCGAAACCGGTCGGTCTGCCCAACGGCCCAGGCGGCCATGAATCCGCCGTGGCTCCCGCCGGCGATGCCCAGTCGGTCGGGGTCGGCGATGCCCTCGGCGATGAGCAGGTCGATGCCCGTCAGGATGTCGGTCCATTCCTCCCGGCCGACCCTGCCCGCGACGCCGGCCGCGAACTCGTGACCGTGGCCCTGGCCGCCGCGCGGGTTGGGCAGGAACACCGCGTATCCAGCGGTGGCCAGCCACTGTGCCTGTGCGCCGTGGAACGAGAACAACTGGAGGCGATCGGCGTAACGGTCGTAGGGGCCTCCGTGCACGATCGTGACGAGCGGGAACGGGCCGTCCGAAGCGGATCTCCCGACCGGCAGTACGAGCAGACCGTCCAGATCGAGGCCGTCGGCGGCTCGATAGGCCAGCGGTCGCTGGGCGCCGAATGCGATGCCGTCCAGTTCGGGGCGGGTGTCCGTGATCTTCCGTAGCGGCCCGGTCGGTGGCCCGACGTGAACGTTCGTGGGTTGGTGACGGGTTCCGGTCAGTGCCGCGATCGTCTTCCCTGCGGGGGTGGTGGTGAGGGCGTCGAGGTGGCCGGGGTGCTGCGACAGTGGCGTGGGGCCGTCGGGGTCGAGCCGGGCCAGGGTCGTGTTCAGGCCGTCGGCGAACACCACCAGAGGGGCGGCGTCGGTCTGGCACAGTTCGGTGGGGCACATCGGAAGGTCGGCGGTGCGGTTGCGTCGGACGCGGCTGCCCATGGCCAGGTCGAACACGGCGGTGCCGGCGTGGAGGACCGGTGGCGTGAGGGCGATGTAACCGAGGTGCCAACCGTCTTCGGCCGGCCACCAGGCCAGAGAGTGTGCGTCGGCCTCGACCGGTCCGAGGTCCTCCGCGGTCCCCGTCGTGGGGTCGAACAGGTGCAGTCGGCCGGTGCGGGGGCCGTAGTCCTTGTCGGCGCCGGCCTGGGTGAGTACGGCGAGTGGGCCACCGTCGGGTCGTTGCCGCAGTTCCACGACGTGCCGGTCGCCGAACACGCTCGGGGTGGTGACCTGGCCGGTGCGCAGGTCGAGCAGGCGCAGCCGGGCACGCGGTTCGCGCTCACCGACGACAATGGCGTCGTCGCGGTCCTGGGCGCGGCGCGTGTCCTGCTCGGTGGGCTCGTCCTCGGCGAGCAGAGCGACCAGGTTGGGATCGGCGAGCGGCAGGTGGTCGGTGATGCCGGCGCGCCAACTGGTCACCGCGGTCACCCCGTCGTCGGCAAGGGTGAACCGGTGCACCTGCGGAGTACCACGCTCGGCGTGGTCGGACAGGAAGTACAGCGTGCGCGAGTCCGCGGACCAGCGAGGCCGGGACTCCGTTGCGGTGTCGGCGGTCGCCCGACGCCACACACCGTCGCCTTCGATGTCGGCGAGCCAGAGTGCGGTGTCGAGATGGTCATCGATTCGGCTGATGGGGGCGAGAACGTAGCAGAGCAGATGCCCGTTCGGAGCGAGAGCCGGGCTCTGCGGGACGCGACCCTCGACCACGAGTTCGGCGGTCAAACCTTTCATGCGATCAGTGTGTCAACGTCAACAGCGCACCACATGGGCGGTGGCGAACTGAGGGGGTTCTTGCCACTACGCGGATGCGCAGGTAGCGGACCCCCAACTGCAGTCGTAACTTCTTGGTGCGCTGACGTCACGTTGATTGTGACCGTGCGATGATGGGTGTCGTGTCATCAAGGCGACAATGTGTACCTCGCTCATACCGCGATGTCGAATTGCACCCTCCCACTGGGAATCTCGATGACGCCCACCGATGCAATGGTCGCGCTAATGGGCAACGGCGCGGTTGTGACCGCGTCGATCGTGGCGGCGAAGTCGCAGACGTTCGACGCGAGCGTACAGTGTGGGACGAAGGTGCCCGGTCGGTAGTAGTTCCAGTATCCGACTGCAATTGATTGCACTTCGGTCGCTACCGTGCGCTGCACTCGCAGCAGCCGTTCGGTGGGAGTAACGCCGAGGAACGCAACGGACTCCGCTGTCTTGAAGAATCCGAGCGAGCTCAGCACGATGGACAGGTTCTGCAGTTCGCTCGCCGGCGCGGATACGACGCGCTCGACGGAGTCCATCGGCGCCGAGTCGAACACGCACAGCGTGACATGCGGCCGTGCGTTGGCAACCGGACCGCTGCCTGCTGAGGCCACCCCGCGCGACTCAAGCAGCGCCCAAATCCTCCGTACGGCGGCATCGGCGCCGCCGTCGAAGTACATCTCTAACGCGAAGGCCATAAGAATCCCCACCGCGGACGCCGAGTCTCTTCGGCGAGACGGCACCTGATGGCCTCACGAGGCCGTTGCAGGTCGACCAGTCGGCAGGTACGCGCCGGCAGGTCACTCACTGCGATCTCACAGCATCTACCGCCGGCGCAGGTAGGCGACGAGATCGTCGTAGTCGCCGGAGGCGTTGCTGAACTGCGCGACGTTCCGCGCCTCCTGCAGCCATGCGCCCGTACTGGGCTGAACCTCCTTGAGCGCGCGGTCGATGTCGCGCTGATCGATCATCCGTATCTCGCCGCTGCGAACACTGTCCAGAAGCGCCTTCTCGGCAGCGCTCTCGCACAGGTGTGCCAAGTCGGCACCGCTGAACCCGTCGGTGCGCCTGACGATCTTGGCGAGGTCGATGCCGGACAGCGGACGGTCACGCAGGTGGTACCGGAGGATGGCTTCGCGCGCTGAGGCGTCCGGCGGCAGCACGAGCAGCATCCGATCGAGTCGGCCAGGCCGGCGCACCGCCGGGTCGACGTCCCAAGGAGCGTTCGTCGCTGCCAGCACGAACACGCCGTCGTTGCTGCCGAGTACGTCGTCCAGCTCGGTAAGGAGCTGGTTGACGGTGCCGCGCATGGCCGAGCCGCGCACCTGGCTGCGCTTCTGCGCCAGCGCGTCGACCTCGTCGAGGAACAACACGCACGGCGTGTTGGCGCGCACCGTACGGAAGATATCGGCGAGGTTGCGCTCACTTGCGCCGATGTAGATGTCGAGGACGTCCGCCAAACTCACCGTGAAGAACGCCGCTCCCAACTCGCCGGCCACTGCTCGAGCCAGGAACGTCTTCCCGCACCCGGGCGGCCCATACAGCAGCAGCCCACCACGCAGGCTCTTGCCGTACAGCCGCCGCAGCTCGGGATTCCGCATGGGCGCCAGGAAGGCGGCCTCGAGCCGGTCCTTGACCTGCTGCATCCCACCCACGTCGGCCAGCCGGACCTGGGGGCGCTCGACGACGTCCGGCTCGTCCGGGCCGTCTGAACTCCCGTCGATGAACATCGGCGGCGCGAGGTCCCGGACCTCTGCCTCCGCAGCCGACCAGTCGAAGGCGTCGACGCCCGGTGACCGCTCCGCCGGGCCGGGCGACGCTGCTTCCGTTTTTGCCGCAGGTGCCGTGCCGACCAGCAGATTCGTCACGCGCGCGAGCAGCGCGAGCGCGTGCTGGTCGGCAGGGTCCGCGCCGAGCAGATGAGTGATGTGCGGGAGAGCGTCATGAGGCCGATTGCCCTCGACGAGAAGCTCCGCCAGGTGCAGGCGCAGGGACCGGTCCTGCGGCATCGCGGCGACCGCGCCCTGCAAGCTGATGATCAGCGGTTCGGCGTCGCTCATCGAGCGAGTGCTCCTGTCTGGTCGGTCAAGTCGGGCAGGCGCACGACGGTGGCACCGGTCAGGCGGTCATGCAGACACCGACGGGCGGCGTTACGGAAGATCAGATGTTCGACCACGAGCGCCGGGAGGAGCAGCACGCGGAGCACGCCGCGCAGTGCGAGCCGTGGACCGCTGAGGCACTCGCCCTTCGTCGCATCGACCACCAGCCGCCGCCCCCCCGGCGGGCACGCCGCGCAGGCTGGTGATGCTGCGCGGACGGCGGTCCTGAACGGCGCCGATCACAGCGGCCGTGCCGAGGGCGGCCGGTACAGCAGCGAGCGGCGGGAGGTAGGCCAGGTTCCAGCCGAACCCGACCGCAAGGATCCACACGCCCGCGAAGAGCGGCAACGTCACCCCGGTCACCGCTGACTCGACCCGGAGCGCGAGCACCAGTTCACCGGCGGGCCGGTCGGACGCGTCAACGGCCTGTAGGAGACGCGGTGTGCGAATCGGCTCGCCGTTCGACGCAGGTACCAGCCGACCCACGACTGGCGGACGATCCCGTGCCGCCGCCGCAGCCACCTTCTCCCGAGGATGGACGCGCCGAGCTCGACAACCGCAAGGCCGACCAAGGTACCGATGGTCCCGGCCGTCGCACTGCCGCGGACGAGGGCCAGCGCAAGGACGGCGCACACAGCCGTGAGGACACCTGCGGTGGCCACCCAGCCGAGGTCGTGGACGCGACGGTCCAGCCGGAGCGCTGCGTAGGTACCGGGCGGTATCAGCTCACCGGCTCGACGGCGGCCGCGCGCGTGGACCGCCCAGACAACGAGCAGCAGAACGTGCGACAGCGCGACCGCGACAACAAGCGCGCTCACGGCATGACCGGCAGTGCTCCCGAGCAGCTTCGGCAGCACTTGGGTGACTGTCAGCGGAGCGAGGATGGCCAGGCCAGCCCCCGCGACACCGGCAGGGATGGAGGCGGTGGCCAACTCCCAGCGGTGCGAACTGTCGCGCGGGTTGGACTCGAGCGCCTTCACCCGCAGTTGCGTCGCCTCATCGTGTCGCGACTGGGCCTCCAGAGCGCTCGCGAGCAGGGAGCGCAGTCGGTCATCGTGCGGATCGAGGGCGAGGGCGCGTCGAGAGGCAGCTTCGACGAGGTCGTACCGTCCAGCCTCGAGGGCGACGCGAGCGACGGCCTCGTGCCCAACCGGTACATCAGGCCCGAGCTCGACGCAGGTAGCCGCGCTTCGCATGGCCGCGTCGTAGTCGCCGAGGTCCGACTGGATCATCGCGAGGGCATAGTGTGGATCCTGAGCGTCCGGCGCCAGCCGTACGCACTCCACCGCTGCTGCCAGAGCCGCGCGATGACGCCCCAGCTGGCTGAGGGAGATTGCCAGCAGACGGTGAGGCCACTCCCACGACGGCGCGACCTCGCACGCGGCTTCGGCTGCTCTGAGAGCCGCCCCGTGGTCACCTTTGCCTTGCAGCGCCTGCGCCCGCAGGCACAGCACGTCGGCCTCGTCGTCGTCCGGTGAGGGCGCCGCCAGCACCTCAAGCGCTTCGGCGAACCGGCCGAGCTCGATCAGCGACTGAGCCCGTGCAGTTCTCACACCTCTCATCACGTCCGACAGCACGATCCGGGCGCACGCTGGTGACGCCGCCGCTGCTGAGCCGGCAGAGATCGCGCTTCTCGAATCTTCGGCACATTGGTTGCGAGGTCTGCAGCCTCGCCCTCATGTAGCCCGCGCTCTATCGCTTCAAGCGCAGCCCTTTCTGGAATGCCGCCCAGCGCGCTCGCGCGGTCGATGCGAGTGGAGTCCACCCGGCCGGGCAGATCATGATCCATGAGGCGAGACCCTATCCCCGGCTGGCCACGCGATCGTGAGGCCGGGAGCAGGTCTCCATCGCGTTTCCATTACACGCGCGCGGCATGTGGGTTCATAGCGATGTCCGATGCGCGAGTTCGCGCACATGGCGCCGAGGCTTGACGATCAATGAGCCGAGCCCGAGGGGACCGACCACCAGCAACAACTTTCGGCCCTCCTGTCCGCGTCGGACTGAGCGGCCTGGATCAGGGCCGCTCCGTGCGGCGTACCGTCGGGCTCGTGCAGCCTCACATCCGGGCTCTCAGCACGTCGATCTCGCAGCCTGGCGCGGACGGGTCGAAGCCGTGCTCGACCAGCCAGCGGACCCCTACCAGGCTTCGCAACGACCACCACGCCCGGATCACGTCGAGGTCGACGTCGGTGCCGTAGCCAGCGAGGACGTCGTCAAGGTGCTCCTCGTGTCCGAGCGTCAAGGTGGCGAGGTCGTACAGGGCATCGCCCGGGGCCGCCTCGGACCAGTCGATCACGCCGGTGATCTCGTCACCGTCGACGAACACGTGGGTGATCTGCAGGTCGGCGTGCGTGAACGCCGGTGTCCATGGCCGGAGCGCAGCCTCGGCGACCCGGCGGTTGTGCGTGACGAGGTCGATGGGAAGGACGCCGTTCGTGACGAGCCACTCGCATTCGCCGTCGAGGTGCGATGCGATCTCGTCGAGGCTGCGGCCGGGCCATGGTGGCAGCGGCGCGTCGTGCAGCAGCCGTGCGGCGGCGCCCGCCGCGGCCCACGCCGCCGACGACGCGGTCGACGGCTCGCCGAGGCGGCCGAGTGCCGTCCCTGGGAGGGCGGCGAGCGCGAGCACCGGCGGCTTCCGCCACAGGACCTCCGGAGTCGGGATCGGCGCCATGGCCATCGCTTCGACCTCGACGTCGGTGCGCGTCTGATCAGCGTCGACCTTCAGGAACACGTCGCCGACGCGCAGGGTCGCGCGCTCGTGATGGGCGACGACGACCTCGACCTCGTCCACGTCGGCCATCATCGAGGGGGATGACCACCGACGTCGCCAGGTTTACCCCGAGCAGATGATCTTGCGAGGGCGGCCGTTCGCGGTCGTGGGGCTGCCTCGTGTCAGGTGCTCGGGCCGCACGTTCATCAGCGCCCCGCAGGAGTCGCGGTAACCCTGCCCGGGCGAAGCCTGAACGGTCCGGAGCGTCCAACATGGAAGGGTGAGCGTGGATGCGCTGGTCCTGGCAGTGGCCTCGGTCGTGCGCCCGCTGAGCGCGGCGGCCGTGTACGCCATGCTCGCGTCCACGCGGCCGACCCGCTTGCTGACGGCCTACATCGTCGCCGGGTTCGTCTTCAGCTTCGTACTCGGCATCCTGTTGGTCGTCCTGTTCGGCATATCGGCCGGGCCGCAGGCCCCGAGTGAGACGCGAGCGCTCATCGCTTTCGCCCTCGGTGCAGGCTCGCTCGGTTGCGCCGCCGCGCTGCTCAGCGGCCGGGTCCAACGACGGCTGCCGAACCCTGCGGAAGCCAATCCGCGGTCCGGCTCCAGTTCGTGGATCGGCCGTCAGCTGGCCAACCTCTCCGCACCCCGCGCGGCCGTTGCCGGGGTGTTCACCCACAAGCCGGGGCTCTTCTACCTCGCCGCGCTGAGCGCGATCGCGGACAGCACGTCGAGCAACGCGGACCGGATCTTCCAGGTGGGCGTGTACAACGCGATCTGGTTCGCCCTGCCGGTGGCGGCCCTGGCGCTCGACCTGCGTAAACCGGTCGAGCTGCGTGACTTCCTGCGGCGGGCGACCGGGTGGGTCTGGCGCCGCCAGGTGGGGATCATGATGACCGCGTTCGGCCTCCTGGGTGTGTACCTGATCGTCAGGGGCCTCACGGAGCTTCGGTCCTGATCAGGATCACCCTCGTCAGGTGATGGTCCATAGGCTCCGCGGCGGTTGACTGGCTGTGCGCGACCCATTCGGGTCACCCGAAGACGGTTGAGCAGCGGATAGCCGCTCTGGGTTGCCGCCGGCGTCATCGTGATCACTCCGAAGGTCGACAGTCGCGGAAGGGCTCCGCGAACCGGAGACTGGACCGCTGCGGCGCCGCCTGCCTCACCCGCGACGGAGGAACTCCACGGGTTCCGGACCGGCCGGGCCGTGCTCGGGCTCGCCGACCGGCTCCGCGAGCCTGGTCCCGGGCAGCCCGCGGGTGAGGAAGAGGCTCAGCAGCGCGATCGCGGCGGCGACGAGCAGCGCGATCCGCAGCGCCTGCAGCTGGGCGTCCGCGTAGGTCGTGAGGATGGCGGTCGCCTCCGCGGGCGGGACCTGCGCATCCGCCAGCGCCTGCCGGATCTGGTCGATCGGCACGAACTGGACGCTGCCCGCCACGGCGACGCCGACCTGCTCCTGCACGGCGTCGGAGACCCGCGGGTCGTCCTGCACCCCGGACAGCGCGGTGACGGTGAGGGCTCCGACGACGACGGACCCGATGAGCGCGGTGCCCAGGGACGACCCGAGGTTCTGCGCGGTGTACTGGAGGCCGCCGACCTCGCTGCGCTCGGAGTCCCCGACGCTCGACTGCGCGACGTTGCCCAGCTGCGCCGCGAGCAGCCCCGTCCCGATCCCCAGCAGCGCCATCGCGACCGCGAAGGAGGCGTCGTCGAGTGCGGGGCGCACGGTGGCGACCAGCCACATCGTGGCGGCGAACAGCACGGCGAACGCGACCCGGGCCACCGTCCGGGGGCTCGCGACGCGGTTGAGCAGCGGCGCGCACATCGACGTCACCAGCATCGTCACCGACACCGGCAGCAGGCGCAGCCCGGTCTCGAACGCGTTGAGGCCGTGCACCACCTGCAGGTAGAGCGGGATCGTGAAGAACAGGCCCAGGAGAATGAGGTTCTGGGCGACGAGGGTCACCAGCGCGGCCCGCAGCGGGGCCACGTCGAACAACTTCCAGCGGATGAGCGGGTCGAGCCCGCGGCGCTCCCGGCGGCGCAGCCAGCTGCGGAGCAGGCCGAGCAGCACCAGGCCGGCCGCGATCACGAAGGGGGTCGGGGAGAGCCCGAACACCGTGACGGGCGGGTCGAGCGGTCGCAGCCATCCCCAGGCCCCGCTCTGCAGCACCCCGAGGACCACCAGCGCGAGGCCGACCACGGACAGCGTGGCACCGACGGCGTCGAGTCGGCGGCGGGGCCCGGTCGCCGGCGCGTCGGCGATCCAGCGCATCGTCAGGAGGATGAACACGACGACGACCAGTTCCCCGGCGAAGACGAACCGCCAGCTCAGGTAGGTGGTCATCCAGCCGCCGAGCAGGGGGCCCACCGCGATTCCGGCGCCGGCGAGCCCCCCGATCACCCCGTAGGCGGCGGCGCGGTCGCGGCCGGTGTAGTTGCCGCCGACGAGCGCGGCCAGCGCCGGGAGCACCAGCGCCCCGCCCAGGCCCTCGATGACCGACCAGCCGAGCACGAGCACCCAGAGCGTGGGCGCGATCGAGGTCAGGGCCGAGCCGATCCCGTAGACGACGAGCCCGATCCCGAAGGCCCGCCGCCGGCCGATGATGTCACCGACCTGGGATCCCACGATGAGGAAGGCCGCCATCACGAGAGGGTGTACAGCGTGATCGTGGCCTGGATCGCGGTGATGGTGGTCGAGAAGTCGGCGACCAGCTGGCTGATCGACACGTTCATCACCGACGTGTCGAGCACGACCAGGAACTGCGCGAGCCCCAGCGGGATCAGCGCCTTCCAGCGGCCCCGGCCGTCTTGCCCGTCCTCGGGATGCACGGGCTAGCGGGCCTCCGCCCTTCGGGCTCGCAGCGCGACCAGGTACAGCGGGCCCGCCAGGACCAGCAGCACCACGGTGGCGACCGGCCCGACGGCGAGGGACGCCAGCCCGAGCAGCAGCACCAGTCCGGTCCACCGGTCGACCGGGCCGTAGTCCGCGTCGCCGGGATCGGCGCCGGGGCGCTCACGCCACCTGTGGAACAACTCGGCCAGTGCCGGGTCGTCCGCGGCCAGTGCCGCCTCGATCCTGCGCAGAGCCTCGCCGCCGCCTGCTCCGACCGGCATGGGACACCTCCTCCGCTGCGGCCGTCGCCCGGGGCCCGTTGTTGCCGCCCGGCTTCGGCGGGCCCAGCGTGGTGGCGCCGACCTGCGCCGTCCTCACCCCGGCAGGGTGACGATGGGAGCCCGGTCCGCCGGTGCTAACGGGCCGTCCGGCCGCCGAGCACCCGCAGCAGAGCCGGGACGGCCTCGCCGACCTTCGGCGGTGCGGCTGCGGCGGGAGAGAGACCGGGCGCGGTGGTCGGCACCCGCACACGCAGGGCACCCGGCAGCGAGCGGAACCGCAGCGGCGGCGGCAGGCACAGCGCCTCGCCGTCGACGCCGACGTCGATCAGGGGTTCGGCCGAGTCGATGACGAACTCGCGGGTGCTCCACGCTCGGTAGCCGCGGAAGCGGCGGATCCGCCCGGTCGCCTCGGCCGAGACGAGCGCCGGGACGTCCCGGGCCCGGTCCACGTCCACCGTGACCACCCCGAGCAGGCCGTCGTCGATCCGGGGGCGGGTCCCGAAGCCGCTCATGCTGTCCAGGCGGTAGACGTCGTTGGACACCAGGATCATGTCGGCCGAGGTCACGGCCTGCCCGTCGGGCCCGTCGAAGCGCAGGTCGAACGGGTCGGCCTCGGGTCCGAGCAGGTCGGGCAGCAGGCGCGCGGTGGTCGCGAGCTTGGCGTCGCGGTAGGCCTCGGACTGCACGACGGTCGCGTACACCCCGAGCGAGGCGTTGTTGACGAAGATCCGGTCACCGAGCTGGGCGAGGTCGACGCGGCGCTCGACCGCGGCACCGAAGGCGTCGAGCGCGCCGGCGACGTCGAGGCGGTCCAGGCCGAGGTCGAGCGCGAAGTGGTTGCGCGTGCCGGCCGGGACGCAGACGAAGGCCACGTCGTGTGTGCGCGCGACGTCCGCGACGAGGGCCTGCGACCCGTCGCCCCCGGCCATGCCGAGAACGTCCGCTCCGTCGGCGACGGCCTGCTCGGCGAGCGCCCGCAGGTCGTCTCCGGGACGCAGCCGGACGGGGGTGACCCCGTGCCGCCGGGCCTCCCCCTCCAGGTCGAAGCGGTCGACCTTGCCCCCGCCCGACCGCGGGTTCATGAGCAGCACCCCGCGCCGCGCCGGGCCCACCGGAAGCCCCTCCGGATGGCGGGCGGGATCGGCGCCCAGCGCGTACCTCGCCGTCGCCAGCGACGCCGCCACCAGCACGATGACGAGCACGATCCGCCCGATCTCCGCGGCGTCGAGCTGCAGCACGGCGACCACGAGCAGGGCGATGACGCCCAGCAGCGCCGCGCCCGCTGCCACCGCGGCGACCACGCGCCGCGAGCCGCGGTTCACCAGCGCGGTCCACCCGGCGACGACGACGAGCGCCACCAGGACCGCGGTCAGCGCCAGCAGTCCCAGGTTCCGGAAGGCGGCGGAGACGACGGCGACGATCGCCGCGAAGAGGCCCAGCAGAGCTCCGGCCGCCGCGATGCGCCGTGCCGGAGACGGTCGGGGTGGGCCGGTCGCGACGCCGGCGGTCGTTTCGCTCATGCCCAGCTGCTCCTCGGCCATGGCCCGGGGA
>NZ_JAAXKY010000190.1 GCF_012911925.1 Pseudonocardia xinjiangensis
CACTCCTCCCGGTGGCTCCGGCGGCGTCGCGTCCCCGGCGCCGCACCCGCCGCTGGCGAACACGGGGCCGGCCGCCGGCGCCGCGGGCAACATGGCTCCGCCGACCCGCCCCGGCCCTGCCGGAGTCCCGCAGCAGCCGCAGTTCCCACCGGGGCGTCCGGGCGCGTCGATGCCGCGCCAACCGGTCCACCCAGCCGGACCCGACCCGACGGGCGGCGCGACCCCGCCGCGCGGCACCGCCCGGTGGACCGATCCGGGCGCGGTGGCAGCGCAGGAGGCACAGCAGGCGCGCAGCGGCTCGAGCCGGCAGGCGACGGACCTGTCCTCGGCCCGCCTGCTGCGTCCGGCTCCACGGCCGCCGCAGTCCGGCTGGCGCCGGCTGGTGTTCACGCTGACCGGGGGCGCGATCAACCCGGGCGAGAGCCCCGCCGACATCCGCCGCCGGGAGCTCACCGCGCGCGTGAACAAGCCACTGCTGGGCTGCTACAAGATCGCGATGCTCAGCCTGAAGGGCGGGGTCGGCAAGACCACGGTGACGGCGACACTCGGGGCCACCTTCGCCTCGCACCGCGGCGACCGCGTGGTGGCCGTCGACGCCAACCCCGACCGCGGCACGCTGAGCCAGAAGATCCCGCTCGAGACCAGCGCCACGGTGCGCCACCTGCTGCGGGACGCGCAGCGGGTGCGCCGCTACACGGATGTGCGCGCCTACACCTCGCAGGGGCCGTCCCGGCTGGAGGTGCTCGCGAGCGAGCAGGACCCGGCCGTGTCGGAGGCCTTCAGCGAGGAGGACTACCGGCGCACGGTGACCCTGCTCGAGCACTTCTACAACATCGTGCTCACCGACTGCGGCACCGGTCTCATGCACTCCGCCATGTACGGCGTGCTGGGCATGGCCGACCAGCTGATCATCGTGTCGTCGGGGTCGATCGACGGGGCGCGGAGCGCGTCGGCCACGATGGACTGGCTGGACGCTCACGGGCACGGCGACCTGGTGCGCAACTCGGTGGCGGTGCTCAACTGCGTGCACCGGTCGTCGGGCGGGGTGGATCTGGACCGGGTGGCCGAGCACTTCGCGGCGCGCTGCCGGGCTGTGGTGCGGATCCCGTTCGACGCTCACCTCGAGGAGGGCGCCGAGGTCGACCTGGAGCGGCTGGAACCGGACACGCAGCTTGCGCTGCTGGAACTGGCTGCCGCGGTGGCCGACGCCTTCGAGGGCGTGGTGGTCTGACGGCAGCTGCCACGGACGCCGTCCGTCAGGCCCGCTGAGCGGGGCTCTGTCGGTGAACAACAGGGAACTGCTGATGCGAGGGGCCGGAGCCCCCCCGGCCCGCGGGGACCGGGGGTGGCCGGCTCAGGCGCCGGGCGGATCTTCCCGTCGCCGTACTTTCTCGTCGAGCTGACGCAGGAAGTCGGGGTCGTCGTCCGGTCCGCTGACCCGCGGCCTGCCAGATCCCGTGGTGGGCCGACGAGGCGGCTGCGGAACCTGCGGGCCGCCGCTGCTCATCGCCTTCCACAGCACCAGAGCGATGATCGCGGCGCCGACGAACGCGATGAGGAACAACACTCCAACCACCTCCGTCGTCGAGGTTAGCGGAGGCCGGGCACGAGGGTGGTGAAGTGTCGGCCCGTTGTCCGCTCCGTCACGAGCAGCGCTGCGACCAGGCCTCTCAGGGACGCGACGGCGGTAACGTGGCCTCGCTGGTGAGGTCGGCCAGCATGCTCCGCACTTCCGACTCCCGGAAGCGGCGGTGTCCACCGGGGGTGCGGATCGAGCCGATCCGGCCGGCGGACGCCCAACGCGTCACGGTCTTGGGGTCGACGCGGAAGAGAGCAGCCACCTCGCCCGGGGTGAGCAGGCGCTCGTTGCTGCTGGCCTGAGTAGTCGTGATTGTCATGTGGACCTCCAGAGCCGTGGGGCGTTTCCGGGCCATCGTGACACCTGGGACCCCACGTACTCGAACGGTTGTCCGGAGGTAAAGGGCTCTTCAAGGACGAACCGGACACGAAACGGACACTGCAGAGGGGACATCGACGGCGGACGTAGGCTCAGGACATGACCTCGCCCACCGGACGCCCGGCCGCGGGACAGCGGCCGGGTCTTGCTGCCACCGTAGGGCTTTATGTGCTTGCGCGGCTCGCTCTGGTCGCCGTTGTCACCGTGCTCATGCTGCTGGCCGGCACACCGCTCCTCATTGCGCTGCTGATCGGCCTGATCGTGGCGCTGCCCCTGTCGATGGTGGTGTTCCGCGGGCTGCGCGGACGCCTCGACGCCGCGCTCTCGGAGAGCCGAAACCGCAGGTCACAGGAACGGGCGGCGCTCCGGGCCCGGTTGCGCGGTGAGGGTGTGCAGAACTCAGACGATCTGTCCGAGCCCAAGTCCGACGGCCGTGAGAGCTGACCACACGAGCAGGAGCACGCTCGTCTGCGCCAGCACCCGGATCAGCTTGCGGCCGTCCGCCCCGCTGAGCACCTGACGCGTCAGGGCGACCGCCAGAGGCAGTGCGAGCAGGCCGAACAGCATCGGCCAGCTCCGCAGCCCGGCCAGCGCCGACAGGAGCAGCGGCACCGTCACCAGTGCCACGTATAAGCGCCGGGTGTCGGCGTCGCCGAGCACCACGGCGAGTGTGCGCTTCCCCACTACCGTGTCCGACGGGATGTCACGCAGGTTGTTCGCCACCAGCACCGCGCATGTGATCATTCCCACGCCGACGGAGGTGACCACGGCGAGCGCGGTGGGCGGACCGCTCTGCGTGATCACCGTGCCCAGCACCCCGATGGGGCCGAAGAACACGAAGACCGCCACCTCACCGAGCCCCGAGTACCCGTAGGGCCGCTTCCCGCCGGTGTAGAACCAGGCTCCGGCGATGCACACGACGCCGACGGCGATCAGCCACCACTGCCGGCTCAGCGACACGAGCGTGAGGCCGGCCAGGCCGGCGATCGAGAAACTCACGATCGCGATGGCGCGCACCGTCGTGGGCTCGGCCACCTTCGACCCCACCAGCCGCAGCGGGCCGACGCGTTCGTCGTCGGTGCCGCGGATGCCGTCGGAGTAGTCGTTGGCGAAGTTCACGCCCACTACCAGGGCAATTGCCACGATCAGGGCCAGCACCGCTCGGCCTGGCGCGACGACACCGGCGCCGATCGCCGCTCCCGTGCCGGCCACTACCGGTGAGATGGCGGTGGGCAGGGTGCGGGGGCGAGCGCCCTCGATCCATTGCGCGATGGTGGCCACGGACCAGACGTTATCCGGCGGTGCGCCCCGTGGTGTCCGGCGTGCCGGTGACCGCGGTGGCGCAGCCCGGCGGCGCCCCGATGTCGGGGACCGCCGCCCCTGCCAGGTACTGGCCCGCACCGATGCGCAACCATCGGTCCGCGCCCTGGCCGAGCACGCACTGCACGGGCACCGCGGCCCCGTTCGCGGCGATCCCGACCGGTGGGGCGGCGGGGTCGGGCGCCGCCAGCACCGGCAGGTCGCCGACGACCGCGGAAAGGCGCTCGTTGCCCGTCCACAGATAGTCCACCGTGACCCAGGCGTTGTCGTCCAGTTCGAGTGCGTCCCAGAACAATCCGTCGGCGAGGTCGATCCCTGCCGGATTGAGGACCGTCCGGTCGAACTGGTCCTTACCGTCGTTGTACCCGTTCTTGTACGCGGCCTGGGATTGGGGCAGTCCCTGCGGGAGGTCGCGCCATTCCTGGCGGACCGATGGCGGGTTCCAGTAGTCGTCGCGGGTGTTCCAGGGCCCGACATCCCACACGGGCGCGAACGCGCAGCGTCCGTTCGGGGCGCACACCTTGACCGAGTAGTCGCTGGTGTCACGGGTGGACAGGCCCCGCCGTGACGGCAACGCGACGAAGTGGTCGCGCTCGGTGATCACATGGCCGTTGGCCGTGGTGCCTCCGACCAGCCCTTCCCTGGTGGCGAAGACGCGGTAGTGCACCGCCGCCTGCTCGGCGCCTGCCTGGGCGAGCCGTCCCGTGGCGGGCTGGGCGGCGAGCGTGATTCCGCGCACAGTGGGGCCGGATCCCGGTGGGCCCGTGATGACGAGCCTGCCCTGGACCTCCGATGTGGGCTCGGGCAGTTCCGCGACCATGCCTCCGGCGCCGGGCTCGGCGGGGATCCACTCGGTCCAGCCGCCGGTGGCGGCGCGGCGTCCCCGGACGTCGACGACGGCGTCGCTCCCGGCGGGGACGTCGCCGACGACGGTGGTGACGACGCGGTCGGTCGCACCGGGAAGTTGCTGGGGCCGGAGGGTGAGCAGTCCGGTCGGCACCGCGGCGCCCCGGGGTGCCGACCCCTCCTCGACGGGCGCGAGGTACGCGCCGGCACCGTCCAGGCGGACGGAGCCACCGTCGAGCCGGACGCCGGCGGGCTCGCCCGTGGTGAGGTCCGGGGTCCAGATGGCGAGCACCGCGGGCTGCGCGGCCGCCGGTGGCGTGACGCCCACCGCGAGCGCGCCGACGAGGGCCAGTGATGCGAATGGTGCCGCTGCCGAGCGCAGCCTCATGTCGCCGTCCCCCCTGTTACCAGTGCGACTGGTGTGCTTGCTGGGGCTCAGGACATAGGACGGGACGGTAGTGGTCAATCAACGGAGAGTAGGCGCCCCCATGGGGTGATGCGGCTCAGCCGGCCGGGCCGCGTTCCGTCATGAGGAGCTCGGTCACCGCCCGGCGGTCGGGTTTCCCCACCCCACGCAGCGGGATCTCGGCCACGGTGAGCACCACCCGCGGCACCGCCGCGCGTCCCAGCTCCGTGCGCACGGCGGCCCGCAGGCGGTCCGCGCGCACCGCATCGGGCTCGTCGTCGCCGGGTGTCGCGGCCACCGCCGCCGCCACGACCTGGCCCCACTCCGCGTCCGGCAGGCCGACGACGCAGGCCGCCCGCACGCCAGGCTGCGTGGCGAGCACGCGTTCCACCGCCGCCGGGGCCACGTTCTCGCCGCCGGTGATGATCACGTCGTCGGCGCGGCCGAGCACCTCGAGCCGCCCGTCGCGCCACCGGCCGAGGTCGGTGGTGCGGAACCAGCCGTCGTCGAACATCGCCGCGGTCCCGGCCTGGTCGCCGAGGTAGCCGTCGGCAAGGGTCGGCCCGCCCAGCCGGATCCGGCCACCCTCGTCGAGGTCGACGCGCACGCCGTCCAGCGGGACGCCGTCGTAGACGCAGCCACCGGCCGTCTCGCTCATCCCGTAGGTGGTGACGACCCGCACGCCCGCGGCGGCGGCGCGCGCGTGCAGCCCCGGACCCAGCGCTGCCCCGCCGACGAGGACGGCGTCGTAGCTGCACAGCGCCTCGAGCGCGGCGCCGCCGGCGTCCAGGAGCCTGGCGAGCTGGGTGGGCACCAGGCTCGTGCAGCGCCTGCCGCCGGGCAGGGCCGCGGTGGTGGCCGCGAAGCCGTCCGGCCGGAAGCCCTCGCGCAGGTCCTGGACGGCCGGGGCCGCTCCGGCGAGCAGCGAACGGACGACCACCTGCACTCCGGCGATGTGCTCGGCGGGGAGGGCGAGCAGCCAGGCCGCCGGGCCGCCGAGCCGGTCCATGGTGGCCCGGGCGGACGCGCGCAACGCGGCGGCCGACAGCACCACGAACTTGGGGACTCCGGTGGAGCCCGACGTCGTGATCACGAGAGCTGCCCCAGGGGCCGGCCGGGCCGCGGGGGTGGCGGACGCGCCGGGCGCCCGGGGCAGCAGGGCGGGCCCTCCGTCGAGCGCGTCGCGCAGGGCGCTGACGAGCTCGCCGGCCGCGGCGGGCGACCCGTCCACCTCGACGATCCGCAGGTCGCTCACCGGCTCACCGCCACGACGGCCGACGACCTCGCCGCTGTCCTGCCGAAAGCACGATCCGTACTCCGCACGCGCCCTCCCTGCTGCACCACTGCAGTGTGCCGCCGGCCCGGTCGCCGCCGCCCGCCGGAGGATTGCGGTAGCGTCCTGACCGATCGGTCATATATCCTTCCGGTCGGTCAGTGACTGTTCCGGGGAGACGGATGATCAGTGCGCGCGGTGTGACCAAGCGCTACGGCCAGGTACTCGCGGTCGACGATCTGACGTTCGACGTCCGGCCCGGGGCGGTGACGGGCTTCCTCGGCGCCAACGGGGCCGGGAAGTCGACGACGATGCGGATGGTGCTCGGCCTGGACGCGCCGACGTCCGGCACGGTGACCGTCGCCGGCCGCCGCTACCAGGACCTGCGCTCGCCCGCACGCGAAGTCGGGGCGCTGCTGGATCCGCGCTGCATGCACCCCGGGCGCAGCGCGCGGGCCCACCTGCGCTGGATGGCCGACGCGGCCGGGCTGGGACGGGCGCGGGTGGAGGAGGTGCTCGGGCAGGTCGGCGTCGCCGACGCGGCGGACCGGCGGCTCGGCACGTTCTCGCTCGGTATGCGCCAGCGCGTCGGCATCGCGGGCGCTCTGCTGGGCGACCCGGGGGTCCTGGTGCTCGACGAGCCGCTCTACGGGCTCGACCCGGAGGGCATCCGGTGGGTTCGCTCCCTGCTGCAGGGGCTCGCCCGCGAGGGGCGCACGGTGTTCGTGTCCAGCCACCTGATGAACGAGATGGAGCACACCGCGCAGCGGGTCGTCGTGATCGGCGGCGGCAGGCTCGTCGATGCGCTCGACGTCGCCGAGCTGCGCGGGCGGGCGGCTGCCGTGCGCGTCGCACCCGCCGACGTGGAGGCGGTCGGCGTGCTCGGCGACGCGCTGCGCCGTGAGGGCGCGACCGTGACGGTGACGCCGGACGGGCTGGAGGTCCGTGGGGTGGCACCGGACCGGATCGGGCGCCTCGCGCTCCAGCACGGGATCGCGCTGCGGGAGCTCACCCCGTGGGCGAGCGGCCTCGAGGAGTCGTTCCTCGCGCTCACCGCGCGGGAGGGGGAGCGGGTGTGAACGCCACGGTCCGTTCGGAGTGGACGAAGTTCCGGTCGGTGCGCTCGCTGCCGTGGCTCACCGTCACGGCCGTGCTGGCGGCGGAGCTCATGGCGCTGCTGTTCGTCGTCAGCCTGCCGCTCACGCAGGGCCGAGGGGTCGATGCGATGCCGGCCGCGGAGGTGGTCGGGGCCGCGCTGGTGGGGATCGACGTCGCGGCGATCGTGCTGATGGTCATGGGGGCGTCGGTCGCGGGATCGGAGTACTCGTCGGGCCTGGCCCAGCCCACGTTCCTGCTGACGCCCCGCCGTGGACGGGTCGTGGCGGCGAAGGCGCTGGTCGTCGGCCTGGTTGCGCTGGGAGCAGCGGCCGCCGCCGCTGTGCTGTGCACGCTCACGGGGCAGCTCGTGCTGCTCGGCGCCGGGCTGCAGGCCGCTCCGTTCGACGCCCCGCTGGCCCGGCTCGCCGCGGGGTCGGCGCTAGCTCCCGTGTTCTACGCGCTCGTCGCCCTGGCCGCCGCGCTGGTCCTGCGCAGCACAGGTGGCGGGGTGGTGGTCGCGCTCGCTGTTCTGCTGCTGCCGGTGCTCACCGGCTGGGTTCCCGGTCTCGACGTCGTCGCCCCGCTGCTGCCTGCGGCCGCGGTGCACGGTCTGGCGGGGGTGTCCGTGCCGGGCACCGCCGAGTATCTCGCTCCTGTCACGGCCGCGGTCTCCCTCGTCGGCTGGATCATGCTGCTGGGTGGCGTCTCCCTGTGGCGGGTACGTTCCCGCGATGCCTGAGCGCCCGCCGACGTTCGTCGAGGAAGCCCGTCGCCGCCAGATCGTCGACTGCACGATCGAGCTGGTGTCCGAGCGCGGCCCCGGGCGGACGTCGTTGGCGGGCATCGCCGAGCGGGCGGGGATCTCCAAGGCCGCCGTGCTGTACCACTTCACGTCGAAGGACGCGGTGATGCAGGCAGCGCTGGACCACGTCATCGCCTCCTACGCCGCGGCGGTCGGGGCGCTGGTCGACGCGGCCACGGGCCCCGAGGCCATGCTGGTGGCCTACCTCCGCGGCACGATCGCCTACCTGCGTGAGCACCCGGCGCACCTGCGCGTCCTGGTCGAGGGGCTGGTGCGCGACCGTGACGGCGACCGGGAGTTCGCCCCCGGCACGCCTGCCGCCGCGAGCCGCTGGCAGGGCGTCGCCACGATTCTGGGGCTCGGCCAGGAAGCGGGGGTGTTCCGGCCGTTCGACACCCGGGCGCTGGCGGTCGTGATCGGCGGCGCGCTGGACGGGGTGGTCGCGGAGTGGGTGGGCGACCGCAGCCTCGACCTCACCGCCTCAGCCGCGGAGCTGGAGACGGCGGTTCTGCTCGCCGTCCGGGCCGGGGATCCGCGGCGGCCCGATCGCGCCCTGCCGTGACGGACCTCGTCAGAGCCGACCGGCGATCCTCTCCGGACGGACGCGGACCGCGACCACCTCACCGTGGCCGGCCTTCGCCTCCGGGGTCCGCTCGACGTGCTCGGCGTACGTCCGGCCCACGTACTTGATCGACAGGTCGTCGCGGAGCCGCTCGGTCGACGCGGGCTCGAACACCGCTGTGCCCCGGATCGCGGCGTAGCTGTAAGGCGCCTCCGGCGGGCAGACCAGCACGCTCACCCTCGGGTCGCGGTGCAGGTTCCGCGCCTTGCGGCTGCCCACCCCCACCATGAAGAGCACGTCGTCGCCGTCCCGCTCGACCCAGACCACGGACTGCTGCGGCGTTCCGTCGGGCGCCACGGTGGCCACCGTGGCGAAGATCGGGGAGTCGAGGACCTCCTGCAGCCGCTCGGGCGACACCCCCGACATCACGTAGGGCCGCCGGCCCGTCCGGGGCAGCTCGGCCAGCAGCCGCGCCGTCGCGGCGCGCAGCCTGCGGGCCGCGGCGACGTCGAAGGCCGGACCGGTCAGGGGGATCGGCTCGTTCCGCATCCAGGCGCTGACCGGCTCGGCCGGTGTGTCGTCCAGCAGCGCGATGATGGGCTCGATGCCCTTGTCGACGGGCATGGCTGTCGCGCGCAGGGCGTCGACCTGGGCCGCCGTCGGGGGGTCGTACTCGCCGGAGAAGCTCGTGCTGACCATGCCGGGGTGGAGCAGCACGTACCGGACCTTCCGCGACGGCGGGTGGTCCGCGTACCCGACGGCGAGCAGATCGTTGAGCAGGCCGCCTTGAACCTGCGCCGCCGTGCCGTCGTAGCCGTGCTCGAACTCGAGGTCGTGCCACCGGAGGGTTCCCGGATCGGTGCTCGGCCCGGCGACGTTGACGACGACCGGCGCATCGGCCGCGTCGAAGAGGTCCGTCATCTCGTGGCTCGTCACGAACCGGCTCAGGTAGAACAGCGCGAACGTGCTCTCGACGCCCTCGGCCGTGACCGCCCTGCGCGAGCGGTGGTGGCGCGCACCCAGCACCAGGGCGTCGACCGACGGGACGAGGGAGCGGATCTCCTCGATCGCGGCCCTGGTCCCGGCGACCAGGCTCAGGTCGGCCTGCACGACGTGGCCCCGCCCGGCCGCGCCGCTCCGGGCCGCCAGGTCGAGCACTGCAGCGCCCTTGTCCGCGTCGCGCCCGACGATCACCACCTCGTCCCCGCGGCCGAGGCGGTCGAGGGCGAGCGCCTTGCCCATGCCGTCGGTGCCGCTGGTGATGACGATCCTCTTCATGGATGAACTCATCAGTTCAATCTAATGATCCGGTAAGTAGTGAACAACTGCCTCGCGGGTACGATGCGGCGGTGACCAGGGCATCCCGCGGGCGGATCGACAAGCGCGAGGCGATCCTCGCGGCCGCCTCCGTCGTGTTCTCCCGGGAGGGATACGCGCAGGCAGGCGTGGACGTCATCGCGGCGGAGGCCGGGGTGGCCAAGCCGACCGTCTACAACCACTTCGGTGACAAGGAGAGCCTCTTCCGCCAGGCGATCGCCGCGGACGCCGACCGCGCGCTGGTACGGCACCTGGCCGCGCTCGATCGCCTCGACGACGGCGCCGCCGACCTGCGCGCGGCGCTCGAGGCTGTGGGGCACCACATGCTCGTGTGCCTCTGCGACGAGCGGTCGGTGGCCCTGCGACGGCTCCTCCATGCCGAGCTCACCCGGTTCCCCGATCTCATGGACATCGTCCGCGAGCGCGCATCGGATCGCGTCACCGAGGCGCTCGCCGACAAGCTCGCCCGGCTCTCCGTGGCAGGCCGGCTACGCAGGCTCGACCCGGTCCAGGCCGCCGAGCAGTTCATCGCGCTGCTCGCCGGCCCGGGCGAGGCCCGCTCCCGGCTCGGCACGCGGCAGGTCCCGGACGACGAGCTGTGGGCCGTGGCGCGGGCCGCGGTCACGACCTTCCTGCGCGCCTTCGCCGAGGACGCGGGCTGAACAGACGGCCGTGCGCCGGGCGCGCCGGCGCCCTCAAGCAGGCGGCCCCGGCCGCGTTGCGTTCAGTAGTGCCATGGGAACGGCGACCAGTCCGGCTCGCGCTTCTGCAGGAACGCGTCCCGGCCCTCCACCGCCTCGTCGGTCATGTACGCGAGGCGGGTGGCCTCTCCCGCGAACAGCTGCTGTCCGACCAGCCCGTCGTCCTGCAGGTTGAACGCGTACTTCAGCATCCGCTGCGCCGTCGGCGACTTGCTGTTGATCTCCGCGGCCCACTCCAGCGCGACCTTCTCCAGCTCGGCGTGCGGCACCACCGCGTTCACCATGCCCATCCGGTGCGCATCGGCCGCCGAGTACTCCCGTCCGAGGAAGAAGATCTCCCGGGCGAACTTCTGGCCCACCATGCGCGCCAGGTACGCCGAGCCGTACCCGCCGTCGAACGAGCCCACGTCCGCATCGGTCTGCTTGAACCGCGCGTGCTCGGCGCTCGCCAGCGTCAGGTCGGCAACGACGTGCAGCGAGTGCCCTCCGCCCGCCGCCCAGCCGGGCACCACCGCGATCACGACCTTCGGCATGAACCGGATGAGCCGCTGGCACTCCAGGATGTGCAGCCGCCCCGCCCGTGCCGGGTCGACCGTCTCGGCGGTGTCCCCGGAGGCGTACTGGTACCCGGTGCGCCCGCGGATGCGCTGGTCGCCGCCGGAACAGAACGCCCACCCGCCGTCCTTGGGGGAGGGTCCGTTGCCGGTGAGCAGCACGCAGCCGACGTCGGGGGTCGTCCGGGCGTGGTCGAGCGCGCGGTAGAGCTCGTCGACCGTGCCCGGGCGGAACGCGTTGCGCACCTCGGGCCGGTCGAACGCGATCCGCACCGTGCCGCCTGTCGGGCCTGCGGCCACGGCCCGGTGGTAGGTGATGTCGGTGAAGTCGAAGCCGTCGACCGCCCGCCAGGCAGCGGGGTCGAACAGCTCGGACGGGGCAGCGGTGTCCACGAGCACCGACCCTATGTCCGAGCCCTCCGGGACCAGGTCCTAGGCCGTGTTGAGGAAGTACTGATCGATGGGCTTCGTGATCCAGATCGTTCCTGGCAAGGCGCCGCCCCGAGCCGTCGTACCGGCCGTACCCGGTCGGGGCGGCAACGCCGCCAGGGACGATCTGGGCGCGGAGACCGCGATCAGGGGCTTTCTCAACACGGCCTAGCCCTCCGCCGCCTGCTGGGCCCTCGCGTAGGCGAGGTGCAGGAAGTCCGAGCCGGTCAGGGCCGTGAACGTCGCGGCGACCAGCCGGGTGACGCGCGGGGCGAACACGAGCCCGATTCCGAAGCCGGTGGCGATCCAGACGTCGAGGCAGAACGGGCAGGTGATGAGCTCGCCGATCGAGTGGCGCACCCCGCTCGCCGCCCGCACCCCTTCCATCACCTCGGAAGGTCCGCCCCTGCCCTCGTACCGGGTGAAGGGCGCGCGCAGCGGCGCCGTGACCGAGTTCTTGCTGATCGTGCGAGACAGCTTGTGTGTGCCCGCCGCGATCAGCAGCACGTCCCAGACGGCGACGTCCTCGGGCAGCCTGCGGTGCTTCAGCCGGGCGAGCCCTGCGGCGCCCGCCACCAGTGCCGCGAACACGGCCATCACGAGCACGTAGCCGCCCAACGGCCGGTCCTCCCCGTTGCGGTAGGCATCGGCTTCGGCCTTGGCCGCGGCCGCCCCGTTGACGGCAACACCGTTTCCGGAGCCCTGCAGCTTCTCGGCCTGCTCTTGCATCGATGAGGTCCTCTCGGGTCTCGCGGTAGGCCGCGGTGGGTATCGCAATCGGACCTACCCGCCACGGGCGTTTTCACGCGCGCGGCCGCCTCATCCGGTCGAGTGTCACCGCACTAGGGCGTGTCCTCAAAGCGGGTCTGGCTGATCTGGTTTGATCTTGCGCTTGTGGTGCGCAGGCATGAACTCACCGACGAGCAGTGGCGGGAGATCGAGTCGTTGCTGCCGCCCTCGGGTGTGGCG
>NZ_JAAXKY010000191.1 GCF_012911925.1 Pseudonocardia xinjiangensis
AGCCCGACGAGGCCGCCGGGGGCGAAGAACACCACCGCCACGAACAACGCGCCGAGCACGAACGTCGGCTCCGACAGCGGCACGCGCAGCACGGCCGGGAGCCCGGCCACCGCGTCGGAACCGGCCAGCTCCAGCAACCGGTTGTCGAGGTAGGTGTAGAGCACGCCGCCGAGCACCGCACCCCACCTGCTGCCCGCGCCACCCAGCACCACCATCACCAGCAGCCCGAGGGTCAGCTCGCTGGTGGTGAGGGAGGGGGTCGCCCCGCCCACCACGAGCAGGTGGGCCACGCCGCCGAGCGTGCCGAGCAGGCCCGCCACCAGCACGGCGAGCAGCTGCGCCCGGTACACCGAGAGGCCCAGCACCGCGACGCGTTCGGGGTTCTCCCGCGCCGCGGCCCAGATGTGTCCGGCGCGCGAGCGCACGAGCCAGGCCACCACCCCCCAGCACAGCGCCAGGTACGTGAGCGCGAGCCAATACCGGTACGGCGCGTTGACGACGCCGACCAGCAGGTCCGGGAGGCCCTCGCGGTCGAGCGGGAGGCCCTCCTCGCCACCGGTGAACCCGCCGGGGTTGCGCAGGACGAGGATCGACCCGGCCTGCGCGAACGCCAGCGTCACCATCGCGAACGCGATGCCGGTGACGCGCAGCGCGACCGCGCCGACGAGCAGCGGCAGGACCACGCCCACCACCACCGCGATCCCGACGGCGGCGGCCAGGCCCACTCCGGGCCGGGCCAGCGCCAGCGCGGCGGTGTAGGAGCCGGCCGCGACGAACAGCGCGTGGCCGAACGAGAGCAGCCCGGTGCGTCCGAAGAGCAGGTCGTAGGACAGCGCGACGCCCCCGAACACCAGGCAGAGCGCCAGTAGCTGCATCGACCCGGGGCTGTTCACCAGCCCCGGCAGCACCCCGGGCAGCGGCACCGAGACGTACGGCAGGGCCGCGAGCACCACGAGCACCACCACCGGCGCCACGGCCGAGCGCCACCACGGTGCGCGCTGCGGCGCCTCACCGGCCGTCGCCCGCTGCCGGACCTGCTCGACGATGCTCATGCCGTCCTCCCCGACAGCCCACCCGGACGCACGAGCAGCACCAGCGCGAGCAGCAGCACCACGGACAGGTCACCCACCCCGGAGGCCGTGTAGTAGTTCGCGAGCTGCTGCACCAGCCCGACGACGACCGCGGCCACCGCCGACCCGGTCAGCGAGCCGAGACCGCCGATCACGACGACGATGAACGCGAAGATCAGCAGCGAGGTGCCCTGTCCCGGCGACACGCTGCCCAGGTACACCGACCCGAGCACGCCGCCGAGCGCCGCGACCGCGCCACCGATGGCGAAGACCAGCGTGAACGTGCGGCGCACCTCGATGCCCAACGCCTCGACCATCGAGCGGTTCTCCACCCCGGCCCTGATGACCAGCCCGATGCGGGTGAACCGGAGCAACGCCAGGAGCCCGAGCAGCACCGCGACGGCGGCGACGAGGAGCACGAAGCGGTCGTTGGGGATCGCCGCGCCCCCGATCGTCGTGACACCGGACGCGAGCGCGGGCCGCGGGAACGGCAGCGGGTCGGCGCCCCAGATGCCACGCAGCAGCGCCACGCCCACCAGCCCGAGCCCGACGGTGACCAGCACCTGTTCGATGTGGCGACGGTAGAGCGGCCGGATCAGCAGCAGCTCCACACCGGCGCCGACGGCCGCCCCGACCACCACCCCGAACGCGGTGGCCAGCACGAACCCCCAGCCGTCACCACCTGCGCCGGGCAGCCCGCCGGACGCGGCCCACCACGCCGCGTAGGCGCCCGCGGCGAGGAACGCGCCGTGCGCGAAGTTCAGCACGCCCATCAGCCCGTAGATCAGGCTCAGCCCGGAGGCCACGAGGAAGTACAGCGCCCCGAGCCCCAGCCCCGTCGCCAAGAGCAGTACGAACGTACTCATCACACGGCCTCGCTGCGCTCGGCCGGTGCTTCGCACGGGCGCTGTATCGATGATTCGCTCGCAAGCTCGCTCATGGCCGCTGATTCGCTCGCAAGCTCGCTCATGAACGGCTCCCCACTCCGAGCAGCTCCCTGGTCCGGCCATGGTCGGCCAGCAGCTCGTCGGCCCGTCCCGTGTGGACGACGCGGCCGGCGTCGAGCACCACGACGTCCCCGGCGAGCCTGCGCACCACGGGCAGGTTCTGCTCCACTAGCAGCACGGGCGTCACCTGCGCCACCCGTTCCAGCGCGGCCGCCACCTCGGTGACCAGCCGCGGCGCGAGACCCTTGGTCGGCTCGTCGATCAGCAGGAGCCGGCTCGGCGGGAGCAGTGCCCGCGCGAGCGCCACCATCTGCTGCTGCCCACCCGAGAGCGTCCCCGCGCGCTGCTTGCGGCGTTCGGCCAGCTCCGGGAACAGCTCGTGCACGAGCGCCGCGCGTTCCGGCTCGGGGTCGGGGCAGGCCAGCCGCAGGTTCTCCGCCACCGTCAGGGTCGCGAACACCTCCCGGTCCTCGGGCACGTAGCCGACGCCCTGACGCACCACCCACGGTGTGCGCCCGCGGCCGATCTCGTCGCCCGCGAGCCGGATGGAGCCGGTGCGCGGCACCAGCCCGACGACGGCACGCAGGGTCGTGGTCTTGCCGACGCCGTTGCGGCCGAGCAGCGCGGTCACCCCGGTCGGTGCCACGGTCAGCGACACCCCCTGCAGGACGTGCGAGCCGCCGATGCGGACGTGCACGTCGTCCAGCTCGAGCACGGGAGCGTGTGTCACAGCTCCTCCCCCAGGTACGCCTGCTGGACCGTGGCGTCGGCGGTGACCTCGGCGGGCGAGCCCACCGCGAGCAGCCTGCCGTGGTGCAGCACCGCCACCCGGTCGGCCAGCCCGAGCACGACGTCCATGTGGTGCTCGACCATGGTCACGCTGACCCCGCCGGCACGCAGGCCGCCGATCAGCTCGACCAGAGCGGGCACGTCCTCCACCGACACCCCGGCCATCGGTTCGTCGAGCAGCAGCACCGACGGCTTCCGGGCGAGTGCGATCGCGATCTCGAGCTTGCGCTTGTCGCCGTGGGAGAGCTCGCCTGCCGTCGCCGTGGCGCGGCGGGCCATCCGGACCTGCTCCAGCAGCGCGTCGGCCTCGGCCAGCTCGTCGCGTCCCTGCGCCCCGCGCAGCACCGACAGCGGGCCCGGCCTGCGGCTCTGCACCGCCAGTCGGACGTTCTCCCTGGCCGAGAGACCACCGAACAGGCTGGAGGTCTGGAACGTCCGGCCGAGGCCGTGCCGGGCGCGGGCGGCGGCCGACGCGCGGGTCACGTCCCGCCCGCCCAGCTCGACGGTGCCGCTCGTCGGGCGCCGCACCCCGGAGAGCAGGTGCAGGAGCGTGGACTTGCCCGCGCCGTTCGGGCCGATCACGGCCAGCAGCTCGCCGTCGCGGACGCCGAGGGTCACCTCCGCGAGGATCACCGCGCCGCCCACGACCCAGCCGAGGTCGTGGGCGGCGAGGACCGGGGCTGCCGTGGCGGTGACGTCGACCGGGCTCACTTGACGGGTGCGACGGGTGGGGCCACCGCGTCCGGGGAGAGGGTGTCGACGAGCTGGGGCGCGAAGCCGCCGCCCGAGGGCGTGAGCCGTGCGGTGAACATCGGCTGCAGCACGGCGTGGTCCTCGGCGCGGATCGTCGTCTCGCCCTTCGGCCCCGTGAACGTCCAGCCCTCGAGGGCCTTGGCCATCGCGGCGGTGTCGTCGCCGCCCTCCTCGAGGGCGTGCACCACCATCTGGGCGGCCACGAACCCGTCGTTGGTGAACAGGTCGACCTCGGCGCCCTGCTTCGCGAGGCCCGCCTCCAGCGCCTTGTAGGCCTCGTTGGAGGTGGCGCCGGGGAAGAAGTGCGACAAGAAGTGGATCTTGTCGGCGGCCGGGCCGAAGATCGGGTAGGTGGCCTTGATGTCCAGCCCCGTCACCACCGTGGACGCCTCGAAGGCGCCCTGCTGCTGCAGGGACTGCCACATCTGGGTGGCGTTGGCGCCGGCCCAGGCGACGAACAGCAGGTCCGGTGCGGCGTCGACGGCCTGCCGGGCGAAGGGGGTGAGGTCGGTGGCACCGGCGGGCACCAGCACCGGGGTGACCCGCGCGCCCTTCCCGCCGAGCACGGTGGTCACCGCCTGGGCGTTCGCCTGCCCGAAGGCGCTGTCCTGTGCGAACACGATCACGGAGCGACCGGCCGGGTCGCCGACGATCGTCCCGGCGGTCAGTACGTCCTGGTAGGTCTGGCGCCCCGAGCGGAAGGTGTACGCGTTCGCGCCGGTGACCGCGTCGGTGGCGGCCGGGCCGGAGATGAACAGCACCCGGTTCTCCTCGGCCAGCGGCGCCACCTGCAGTGCCACGCCCGATGCCGTCGACCCGGCGATCACCTTGTAGCCCTGTCCGATCAGGTCGGTGGCGGCGGCGACGGCCTTGGCCGGGTCGCCCGCGTCGTCGGCCTCGGTGATCTCGACCGAGCGCTCGCCGACCTTCCCGGTGCCGCCCGTGGCGTAGTCCAGGCCGGCCCGGAACCCTGCCGTGTACTGAGCGCCGTAGCTCGCGAGGGGGCCCGTGGTGGAGTGCACCAGTCCGACCCGCAGCGGCGCGGTCGCGCCGTCGGCACCGGAGCCCTCGCCGCTCGATCCGGGCGCGCCGCAGGCGGCGAGCAACACGGCCAGTACGACGATGAGCAGGGCCGCTGGAGAGCGACCGGAACGCTGGAGCATGACTCCTCCTCGAGCACACGCGGGGCTGCGAGGACGCTACGAAGCACGGGACCGGTCGACCATGGGCGCCGACGCCACAGCGGTTACCTCCGGAGTGTGGTCAGCGCACTCCCCGCCGCGACTCGCCCATTCGGCGCATTCCACGTGCCGCCGAACGCGCAACTGCACCGCTTCCCGACGGCAAGAGGGGTACGTCGATCACAGATCGTGTTCCCCCACTCGACGGAGAGTACAGATCGACCGAAACCAGACGAAGTGTCAGCCGTTGTTCCGAGTGACCGGGGCCGGCGGACAATGGGGAGCCTCCGCCGGCACCGGTTGATCCCCCCGAGTCAGAGCAGCCGGAACACCGGGTACCCCGGAGCGATCGCCAGCAGCTGCTCATCGCTCGCCGAGGCGTCGACGCCGTCGAAGAACACTCCGACCTCGAACTTCCACCGCCGCAGGTACTCCCGCAGCACGGGGGGCTTGTCGGCGTCGACGAGCTCGGTGGCGGTGAACGCCTCCACCCGGCGGCCGAGCCGCAGCTCTCCCCCTCCGGCGACCCGGAGGTTGCGTACCCACTGCGTGTGCCCGCGCGGGGCCACCAGGTACCGCACACCCTCGTGCACGAGCGGGTTGACCGGAGTGGTTCGCCACTCGCCGCTCTTCCGGCCGCGGACGGCGAGCAACCGGGAGCCGAAGACACTCAGGCCGAGACCGGTGAGCCGGCCGACGATGCTGTTGAAGACGGCGGTGCCCCGGGCGGCACGGATGTTGCGGGCACTGGTCATGGTGGCTCTCCTCGTCAATTCGAGAGCAGCGCTCTCGTTCACGAGCAGTGAACCAGGTGTGGTCGACAGCGTCAAGAGCACTGCTCTCGTTCGGGTCCGGCGATCTCACTACTCGACGAGCAGCAGGTCGAACGCGTCGTCCCCGATCCAGACCCTCAGGCCGTCGCCGTCGTCGGTGATGAACCCGTCCTCCTCCTCGCCGAGCTCACGAGAAGCCCCGAGGGCGCGTGCGGAGAACTCGACGCGACCCTCGCCGACCTCGCGGGGCCGGTACTCGGACGCGAGCCGCGCGGTGCGGCTCTCGGTGGCGAGCCAGCGCGCGTTGTCGGTGCCGACCTCGGCCACCCACCGTTCTTCACCCATGGGGCCGGAGTATGGCGCTGATCAGCGGGGCGCGACCAGCACCAACGGCGGCTCGGTGGGGTGCTGCGCGGCCGCGAGCGCCCGGCGCGCCCGGTAGGCCCGGACGCGCTGCACCAGTGCGAACAGCCCCGCCGTCAGGACGGCCATCACCGCACCGGCGAGCAGGCTCAGCAGCGGGCTGCCCCCGGTGATCGGGCCGAGCAGCAGCCCGATCAGCAGCATGTAGACGCTCCACGCCGCGGAGCTGGCCACCGAGCCGACGAGGAAGCGGGGCACGTCCAGCCCGAAGCGGCCGGCGGCCGCCGTGCTCACCAGCCGCCCGCCCGGCACGAACCGGGCCCCCACCAGCACGGTGCCGGGCCGCAGCAGCAGGTGGCGGCGGACCCACGACGACAGTCCACCCTCGCACTCAGTGGCGCGGGCCAGCACCCGGTGCGAGGAACGGCCGAGACCGAAGACCAGGAAGTCGCCCGCGACCGAGCCGATCAGAGCGGCCACGAACAGGCCGGTCACCGCCAGCGCGTTGTGTGTGCCGAACGCCACGGAGGCCGCGCTCATCAGCAGCGTCTCGCTGGGCAGCACCGGAAAGGGCCCGTCGATGGCGATCAGGACCACGAGCACGGGCAACAGCCAGGGGCTGTGCAGGATCGCATCGCAGACGGCCACGACTTCCAGCACGATGGGCGGGTCCTCTCGGGTGCGGTCGTACGCAGGCGCGAGGCCCACATCTGGGGAGCTCCTCCCAGAGTGACAGATGGACGGCGGGCAACCAGTGGTGGTACCCGGATGACCCGGACGGAGGTTGTCCCCACCGTCCGAGCTCGTCGTTGCTCCGTCCGCAACCACTCCGTCGCGCACGTTCTTCCCGCGCGCCGCCACATAGAGTTCGACGTACCGGGGCGGACGCTCACGAGGAGGCTCCCATGGATCGACGACGTACGGCGCTCCGCGCCGTCGCCGTGATGGTGGTCGCCGCGCTGCTGGCACTGGCAGGCCCGGCAGCTGTCGCCGTCGCCGCCCCGGCCGCACCGGCTCCCACCCAGGCCGGCGAGGGCACCATCTCGCCCGGCGCCCTGATGATCAGCCCGATCGACGACGAGAGTGCCAACGCCTGCACGGCCGCCTTCGCCTTCTCCGGTGGCGGGAAGACCTACCTCGGCTACGCCGCCCACTGTGCGAGCGCAGGCGCGTCCACGGACCTGAGCGGCTGCCAGGAGCAGACGCTCCCGCTCGGCACCACCGTCCGCATCGAGGGCCGAGGAGGCGCCACCGGCACCGGCCGGCTCGCGTACAGCTCCTGGGCCACGATGAAGGAGCGCGGCGAGACGAACCAGTCGCTGTGCCTCTACAACGACTTCGCCCTCGTCCAGCTCGACTCCGCCACGGCTGCGGCGGTCGACCCGAGCGTGCCGATCCTCGGCGGCCCCACCGCGCTGGACACCAACGGCACGGCCAACGGGGAGCCGGTGTTCAGCTACCAGCCGAACAACGGCGGCACGGTGGTCAAGGAGGGCAAGGCCGTCAGCGAGAGCGGCGGCGGGCGCGCCCACCGCGTCGACACCGTCCCGCCGGGGCGTCCCGGTGACTCCGGCAGCGGCTACCTCGACGGGGAGGGCAGGGCGTTCGGCGTGCTCAGCACGCAGTTCCTCGACGGCACCGGCACCAACGGCGTCACCGACCTCGCGATGGCCCTGAACTACGCCAACCGCTACGGCGGCATCGGGCGGGTCTCTCTCATGGCAGGAACGAAGCCGTTCACTCCGCCCCGGAGCTGATCCTGGATCGCCCGATCGATGACATCCCCATCTTGCATCGAAGGAAATCTGTAGTTATCGTTGTAGCTATCGGAGCGGTCGAGGCCCTCCTCCCCGCTCCGGACGCATCGCAGCTTCAGTGTCGAGCAGGAGAGGAGTGGCGAGCGATGCTGATGCGTACCGACCCCTTCCGGGAGCTGGACCGCCTGACCCAGCAGGTGTTCGGCAATTCCCCCGGCACCTGGTCGCGTCCCACGGCGATGCCGATGGACGCCTACCGCGCCGGTGACCAGTTCGTGGTGGCCTTCGACCTTCCCGGGGTGTCCCCCGACGCGATCGACCTCGACGTCGAGCGCAACGTCCTCACCGTGAAGGCCGAACGACGCCCGGCCGCCGGCGGCGAGCACGTCGAGTTCCAGGTGGCCGAGCGCCCGCTCGGGGTGTTCTCCCGCCAGCTGTTCCTCGGCGACACCCTCGATGCCGACCACATCGACGCGACCTACGAGGCGGGCGTGCTGACGCTGCGGATCCCCGTGGCGGAGCAGGCCAAGCCCCGCAAGATCGCGATCGCCGACGTCGAGAGCGAACAGAAGCAGATCAACGCCTGACCGCAGCGATCACCCGGTTGACCCGGGAGGCACGGGCATGACGAACCAGCACCTGATGGAACGGACACCCGTCGAGGCACTCCGCATGGACCGCGGGGCACTGCGAGCGGAGTTCGACGCGATCATCGCCGCGAACTTCCCGGACGCCGCCGGGCAGCTGCGGCGGCTGCCGCCCCGGCGGGCGGCAGCCGTCACAGCCGCCGTCGCACCACTGGACGCGGACGGCGCGCCGCCGCCCCCCGAGCCCACCCCGGAGGGCGGTCCCGCGCGGGACATCCGGGCCCGGCAGCGTGGGCCGCCCTTCCGGACACCACCTGATGACGGGTTCCCCACGGCGACAGCACCGACGGCGCCGGCCCTGCACCGACAGGAGGTGATCACTCGGACGACCTGACAACCGAAGACGCGTTGCGGCCCCGCGCCCATCACCGCATCACACTCTGCAGGCGACCGCGCTCCTCGACTCCCCTGAGCGAGCCCGCCTCACGCCTTATCGGCGACAGCGACGGTGACCGGCGCCGGGCCGCACGCCCGGGCCCGCGGTGCAGCGGCTGTCAGCGCGAAGGGCACCGCGTACAGCGTACGAAGTTAACCCTCTCCCCGTCCGCGAATTTCCAGAACCGACCAGAACTGGACCAACGTTCATTATCGGCAGATGATGAAGCGACGATAGTCACCTGTCATTACAGGGCGCGGCAGCTAGGCTCGGATATCCATGACCGACCCTGGGGGGATCGTCGTGCCGAGTCCGGTGACCGCAACAAAAGTGCAGGTGACCGTCCTGTGACGGCATCCGAGGAGCACCCGGGCTCGATGCCCGGTCGACGTGGCCTGCTGGCTGCGATCGGCATCGGAAACGCAATCGAATGGTACGACTGGAGCATCTACACGACGTTTTCCGTGTTCTTCTCCACCCAGTTCTTCACGAGCGGAAATGCCGACACCGACCTACTGAGCACACTGGCCGTGTTCGCGGTCGGATTCGTCGCACGCCCCTTCGGGGGCCTTCTCTTCGGCTGGATGGCCGACCGGATCGGACGGCAGCCGGCGATGACGCTCGCCGTCGCCGTGGCCGCAAGCGGAAGCCTGATCATCGGCATCACGCCGACCGCCGCCACGATCGGCGTCGCCGCGCCGGTCGTGCTGCTGCTGCTGGCCAGGCTCATCCAGGGGCTGGCCCAAGGCGGCGAGCTGCCGTCCGCGCAGACCTACCTCGTGGAGGTCTCCCCGGCGCCCCGGCGCGGACTCTGGTCCAGCCTCATCTACTTCTCCGGCTCACTGGGCACGCTGTTCGGCACAGTGCTGGGAGCACTTCTCGCGGCCCTGCTCAGCCACGCCGACCTGCTGGCCTTCGGATGGCGTGTCCCGTTCTTGTTCGGCGGCATTCTCGGCGTGTTCGCGGTGGTCATGCGGAAGCGATTGGCAGAGACCCCAGTTTTCGCGCGAGCCACCGCCCCCCGCACCACAGGCCGCCGGGAAAGGACGACATGGCAGCAGTTCGTCGCGCGTCCCTCCGCTCTGCTGCGGGTGATCGGCCTGACCGCAGGCGGCACCATCACGTTCTACTCGTGGTCGGTGGCGGCACCGACATTGGCGATCGGACAACGCGGCACGGACGCGGCCGGCGCCCTCTGGGCCGGTTCGGTGGCAACCGTGGTGTTCATCGCGGTGCTGCCGCTGTGGGGGGCGCTGTCGGACCGCATCGGACGCCGACCGGTCCTGCTGGTCAGCTGGGTGCTGCTCGCGGTGCTCTCCTTCCCGTTGCAGGCGCTGATCCAGGGCCAGGCGTGGCAGCTCCTGGTGGCGATGAGCATCGCGCTGATCCTGGTGGCCGGCACCGTCTCGATCATCCCGGCGCTGTTCGCGGAGATGTTCCCCACCGGTGTGCGTGCCCTGGGCTTCGGCCTTCCCTACGCCCTGGCCGTGGCCGTCTTCGGGGGCACCGCGCCCTACCTCCAGGCCTACGCCTCCGCACACCACGCCCCGGCGGCGTTCACCTGGTGGGTGATCGCTCTGGTCGTGGTCTCGGTGATCACCACGCTGCTCTCCCCGGAGACCCGCGGGCGTGACCTCGACACCGTCGACTCCCCGCTGGCCTCCTCGGGGAAGCGCGCCTGAGCGCCTACCACCGCCGCGCCTGTCGTGCTCTCAACGAGGGCGCAGACCGTCGACGACGAGCGTCACGATCGTCTGCGCCCGCGTGCCCCACTCCGCCTCGGGGATACGCGACAAGGCACCCAGGAGAAGAATGACGTCAGCGGCATCAACCCCGTCGCGCACCTGACCGGCGGCCCGTCCCCGATCGAGCAACGTCCCGAGCGCTTCGTCGAGCCGGTGGTGCTGGTCGACGTAGACGTCGCGCCACGCCGATGCCTCGATCGCCGCCATGACACCACGCTTGACCCGCGCGTACTCGACCAGCCGCTGCAGCCAGCAGGTCAGCGCCCGAAGCGGGGGATGTTCCGCCAGCAGCGGCGCCACGGCGTCGACGAGCTGGGTCAGCTCGTACCGGTACACCTCCGCCAGCAGGTGCTCCCGGGTCGGGAAGTGCCGATAGAGGGTGCCCTGTCCGACACCCGCCGACTTGGCGACCCCGTGCAGCTTCAGGTCGGCGGCCGCGCCGTTGGACCTGCTCAGTTCGGCCCGCGCAGCCTCGACAATGCGGTCGCGGTTGGCGACGGCGTCGGAACGGCGCCCACGACCCGCCACGACGTCCCTCCCTTCCCACTCGCTGAAGCGGACAGTTGTCCGGTACCGTGCGACCCGTAACCGGACAACTGTCAGCTTAGAGGGGGCACATCGATGAGCAGACTGGACAGCAAGGTCGTCGCCATCACCGGAGCCAGCAGCGGTATCGGGGCGGCCACCGCACTGGAGCTGGCGACCCGTGGCGCGGCTGTCGTGCTGGGCGCCCGGCGCACCGACCGGCTCGACGCGCTCGTGGCGCGGATCCGGACCGAGGGTGGCCGCGCGGAGATGCTGGAGGTCGACGTCACCAGGCGCGCCGATCTCGAGCGACTGGTGACCCTGGCCGTTACCCGGTTCGGACGCCTCGACGTCCTGGTGGGCAACGCCGGAGTCGCCCGGACCGCCCCCATGGCGGCCCTCGACGTCGACGACTGGGACGCGATGATCGACGTCAACCTGCGCGGTGTCCTCCACGGCATCGCCGCCGCGCTGCCGGTGTTCCGCAGCCAGGGCCATGGGCACTTCGTCACCACCGTGTCGACGTCGGGCCTCAAGATCGTCCCGACCCAAGCCGTCTACGCGGGTACCAAGAACGCCGTGCGGACGCTGCTGGAAGCTCTGCGCCAGGAGTCGACCGACGGCGTTCTCCGCACGACGTCCATCTCGCCGGGATACGTGCACACCGAACTCGTCGACCACATCGACGACCCCGAGACGCGGGAACAGGCCCAGCACGCCATGGCGACGCTCGGCATCAGCCCCGACGCCGTGGCGCGTGCCATCGCGTTCGCCATCGAACAGCCCGATGACGTGGAGATCGGGGACATGACCATCCGGCCCGCCAGGCAGGGCTGAGAGGACTGGAGCGCATATCCCGATGAATGAGTGTGACCAGCGCATTCGGCCGAGCGAGGAGTTGGACGCAGTTATATCGATCCGAGCAGAGCGTCGAGGATGCCCAGCTCGGCGAGGTAGAAGGCAAGACCCCCCACGGGAGCGAGCACGGCGCACAGCCAGTAGCGGCGCACCCCGGCGCGCGCCAGGTAGACGGTCAGGAAAGTCGTGAGCAGCGCGCCGACGGCCAGGTAGACGGCGGCCTCCCCCCAGTAGTGGAGGGACAGACCCAGCCAGAGCGCCTCCCCCAGCACCACCATCGTGACTGTCTCTTATACAA
>NZ_JAAXKY010000192.1 GCF_012911925.1 Pseudonocardia xinjiangensis
CGGCGGCAGCGTGCCCGCCTGGTGCGCCGGGGCCGGGTTGCCCGCCGGCGGCCTGGAGCCGGTGGGGTAACCGTTGCCCTGACCCGTGGCGTAGCCGTTGCCCGGCCCGCCCTGCTGGTGCTGGGCACCGTTGCCGCTCGCTGCGGGCTGGTTCGGCGCGGGCCGGTCGGCCGGGTAGGCCGGGGCCCCGCCGGCGCCCGATGTGGGGGACGGCCGGTCGGGCGAGCGGAACGCGGTGGGTTCCATCTTCTTGTGCGTGGGACCGCCGGCCTCGAACCCGGCCGCGATGACCGTGACCCGCACCTCGTCGCCGAGGGAGTCGTCGATCACCGTGCCGAAGATGATGTTGGCCTCGGGGTGCGCGGCCTCCTGCACCAGCGACGCGGCCTCGTTGATCTCGAACAGACCCAGGTCGGAGCCGCCGGCGATCGAGAGCAGCACGCCCTGGGCACCGTCCATCGACGCCTCGAGCAGCGGGGAGTTGATCGCCTTGCCCGCCGCCTGCACCGCCCGGCCCTCGCCCCGCGAGGACCCGATACCCATCAACGCGCTGCCCGCACCGGACATGACGCTCTTGACGTCGGCGAAGTCGAGATTGATCAGGCCCGGCGTGGTGATCAGGTTGGTGATGCCCTGGACACCGGAGAGCAGCACCTCGTCGGCGGACCGGAAGGCGTCCATCAGCGAGACGCCCACGTCACCGAGCTGCAGGAGCCGGTCGTTCGGGATGACGATCAGCGTGTCGCACTCGTTGCGCAGCCCCTGGATCCCGTCCTCCGCCTGCCCCGCGCGGCGGCGGCCCTCGAAGGTGAACGGGCGGGTGACGACACCTATCGTCAGCGCGCCGAGCTTGCGGGCGATCGACGCGATCACCGGTGCGCCGCCGGTGCCCGTGCCGCCGCCCTCGCCCGCCGTGACGAAGACCATGTCGGCCCCCTTGAGGACCTCCTCGATCTCCTCGCGGTGGTCCTCCGCCGCCTTGCGCCCGACCTCGGGGTTCGCCCCGGCACCCAGCCCGCGCGTCAGCTCCCGGCCGATGTCGAGCTTGACGTCGGCGTCGGACATCAGGAGCGCCTGCGCGTCCGTGTTCACCGCGATGAACTCGACGCCCTTGAGACCGACCTCGATCATTCGGTTGACGGCGTTCACGCCGCCGCCACCGATGCCGACGACCTTGATCACGGCCAGGTAGTTGTGCGGGGGCGTCATGGCGCACCTTCCAGTCCAGCTTCGGGCGGACCCAGGGGTCCGGGCCTTCGTGTTCGAACGCTAGGTCGCCTCATGGTCCCGGTCCAGCAGGCGCGCCGCGCAGAGGCAACCCCCCGACCGGGTCGGCCGTGAAGTCACCCACTCCCCTGGTTCCTGCGTCACGCAGAGTGGCGCCGCAACCCGGGCGAGTGCATGGGAGGCACGTGCTCACCGCTTGATCGTAGGCAGGTCCGGACTCGTCACGTCGAAGACGTGGCCGGGCTGGGTGAGCAGCGGCACGATCACGGCCGCCTTGTCGGCGGACCGGTCCGGGGACCCCCATCGGATCTGCCGCCCGCCGGACAGGCCGAGGGTCACCTGACCCGGCGCGTCCGGCGCCGTGTCCGTGGCGTCCACGGTCAGGATCTGCGGCCGCACCGAGTCCGGCAGCGCGGCGAGGACGGCGACCGCCGCCTGCGTGGACGGGTCGTCGGGGCCGACCGCGCCGAACGTGAACCGCGGCAGTCCCGGCGCGGCCGCACCGGGGTACACCGCACCGGACCGGTCGACGAGCGCCAGGCCCTGCGCGGTCTGCACCGTGGCCACCGCGACCCGTTCGGTGATGTCGATGGTGACCGTGTGCAGCCAGTTCCTCGTGACGCGGACCGACTCCACGCCGGGCAGCTGGGCCACCCGGTTGGCGACCCCGGCGGTGTCCACGGCGGCCAGCGGAGCGCCCACGGTGACCCCCGCGGCGGCCACCACGTCGTCGACCGGGACGACGGTGTCGTCGGCGGTGTCCGGGGCGCCGCCCCGGTTCGCCACGGTGACCTGGACGTTCTCGACGTCGGCCAGCCCCACGTCGTAGAGCAGCACGCGGCCGGTCAGGCCCAGGCCGACGAGCAGCAGCAACGCGACCAGCAGGGCGGCGAGCCTGCGGCGCCGGTAGCGCGACGCCGGGACCGGCCGCACCGCCGGACGCGGCTGGCGTCCCGGGGGACGCCGGGTGGGCCGGTCCTCCATCGAGCGCGGAGGTGCCGGGCGGGACACGGGACGGGGGGTCGTCGAGCTGCTCACATGCCCTCCTCGCCGGTGTCCGTCGGGCCGGCCGGCGGAGCGACCGCCCCTCGCCGGCTTCGGCCGTCCCGCTGCCCGGTCATGACCGCTCCCGTCGCTCCAGCTCGAGCAGGATCTCCGGGGCCAGCACGGTGACGTCACCGGCGCCCATCGTGATCACGAGGTCGCCGGGCCGGGCGACACCGGCGATCACGGCCGGGACGTCCGACCAGCGCGGCACGTAGTGCACGCGGTCTGGCGGGAGCGTGACCGCATCGGCCACGAGCGCGCCGCTCACCCCGGGTTCGGGGTCCTCGCGGGCGCCGTAGATCTCGAGGACGACCACCTCGTCCGCGAGCCCGAGCGCCGCGCCGAACGCACCGGCGAACTCGCGGGTGCGCGAGTAGAGGTGTGGCTGGAAACCGACGACCACCCGGCCCCGGTCGCCCACCACGTCCCGGGCCGCGCGCAGCTGCGCCGCCACCTTGGTGGGGTGGTGGGCGTAGTCGTCGTACACGGCCACACCGGCGGCGCGGCCGCGGAACTCGAACCGGCGACGCACCCCGTCGAACGCGGCGAGCCCGGCCAGCAGGCCGTCGACCTCCGCACCGAGCTCGACCCCCGCCAGCAGCGCGGCCAGCGCGTTGAGCGCCATGTGCTCGCCGGGAACGGCCAGGCGGAGCAGGTGCTCGACGCCGTCGTGGCTCAGCACCACCCGCGCGCCGGTGCCGTCGGGCCGGAAGTCGACCAGGCGGGCGTCGACGCCCGGCCCCCGGCCGTAGCGCCGCATCCTGATGCCGCGGCCCTCCGCCACCCGGGCCAGCGCCTCGGCGCCGGGGTCGTCGGCGCACGTCACGAGCGCGCCACCGGGCACGATCCGGTCGAGGAACGTCTCGAACGCCGCCAGGTAGGCCTCGACGCTGCCGTAGTGGTCGAGGTGGTCGGCCTCGACGTTGGTGACCACCGCGACCACCGGGGAGAAGGCGAGGAACGACGCGTCGCTCTCGTCGGCCTCCGCCACGAAGATGTCGCCGCTGCCCTCGTGGGCGCCCGACCCGGACGCGGCGAGGTCACCGCCGATCGCGAAGGAGGGGTCGAGCCCGCAGTGCTGCAGCGCGACGGTGAGCATCGAGGTGGTGGACGTCTTGCCCGCCGTGCCCGTGACGGCGGCCAGCCGCCTGCCGTCGGTCAGCGCGGCCAGTGCCCGTGCGCGGTGCACCACGTCGAGCCCGCGCTCACGGGCGGCGGCCAGCTCGGGGTTGGTGGTACGGATCGCGCTCGACACCACCACGGTGGCGGGCGCCTCGGGCAGGTGGGCGGGGTCGTGACCGATCTCCACGCGGGCACCGAGCGCGCGCAGGGAAAGCACGGCGCGCGAGTCCTTGGCGTCCGACCCGGAGACGGTGGCCCCCCGCGCGAGCAGGATCCGGGCGATCCCGCTCATGCCGGCGCCACCGATCCCGATGAGGTGCACCCGGCCCGCCAGATCGACCCGGACGTCCGCGTCGCTCATGACTGCAGCCACGGGTCGGGTCCGGTGCGCCGGGGCCTGGTGTCGGCCCGCCAGAGGTCCTGGCCCGGCGGCAGGCCAGGATGCCCGGCGATGTCCAGGACGAGGTGGGCGAGCCGGTCGGCGGCGTCGGCGTGGCCGGAGGAGCGCGCCGCCCTGCCCATGGCGGCCAGGCGACCGGGGTCGGTGAGCAACGGGACCAGCTCGGCCGCGGCCCGCTCACCGGTGAGCTCGGCGTCGTCCACCAGCAGCCCTCCCCCGGCGGCGACGACGGGCGCGGCGTTGAGTGCCTGCTCCCCGTTGCCGTGCGGGAGCGGGACGTAGACGGCGGGGAGACCGACGGCGGTGATCTCGGCGACGGTGGTCATGCCGCACCGGCCGAGCACGGCGTCAGCCGCCGCGTAGGCCAGGTCCATCCGTTCGATGTAGGGCGTGGCGACGTAACCGCGGGCGGGTGGCGCCGGGGTGCCGTTCCTGCCGTGGGCGTGCAGGACCGCGATCCCGGCACCCAGCAGGCGGGGCAGCGCGGCGGCGACCGCCTCGTTCAGCGTGCGCGCCCCCTGGGAGCCACCGAACACCAGCAGCACCGGACCGTGCGGGGGAAGGCCGAACCACTGCCGGGCCTGGGCGCGCAGTGCTCGCCGGTCGAGACCGGTGATCGACCGCCGCAGCGGCATCCCGACGACCTGCTCGCCGGGCAGGCCGCTCCCGCCCACCGCGACCGCGACGAGCTCCGCGAACCGCGCGCCGACCTTGTTGGCCAGCCCCGCCCGGGCGTTCGCCTCGTGGACGACGACCGGCACCCGGCCGCGCGCGCCCAGGTAGGCGGGCAGCGCGACGTAGCCCCCGAAGCCCACCACGACGTCGGCCTCCACCCTGTCGAGCACCTCCCGCACCCGCATGACGGCCTCGCGCACCCGCACGGGCAGGCGCAGCAGGTCACCGCTCGGCTTGCGCGGCATGGGCACCGGTGGGATCAGCTCCAGCGGGTAGCCACGAGCCGGGATGAGGGCGGTGTCGAGCCCGCGTTCGGTGCCGAGCGCGGTGATCCGGGCGTCCGGTCGCCGCCGGACCACGGCGTCGGCGAGCGCGAGCGCCGGTTCGATGTGCCCCGCGGTGCCCCCGCCGGCAACGACGATCGAGGGCCCCCGCCGGACGGCGGGACCGGTGCTCATCGGACCCGTCCCCGCTGCACGGGCCGGCGGGTGGCAGGTGCGCGGTAGGGCGTCGGCATCGGCAACCGCAGCATCCGCGCCACGCGGCCCTGACCGTGCTGTTTGAGCGCCGCGATGGCCTCCGGTTCGTGGCGCGCGGCGTTGGCGAGGGTCCCGAAGACGAACATGGTGACCACGAGCGAGGTGCCTCCGGACGAGATCAGCGGGAGCTGCAGCCCGGTCACCGGCAGCAGCCCCACGACGTAGCAGATGTTGATGGCGGCCTGCGCCACCAGCCAGGTCGTCGAGGTGGCGACCACCAGTTTGAGCCACGGGTCGGTGTTGCGGGCGGCGATGCGCAAGCCGGTGTAGGCCAGGGTGGCGAAGAGCGCGAGCACGGCGAACGCACCGATGAAGCCCAGCTCCTCGCCGATGATCGCGAAGATGAAGTCGTTGTGGGCGTTGGGCAGGTAGCTCCACTTCGCCCGGCCCTGCCCGAGCCCGACGCCGAACAGCCCGCCGTCGGCGAGCGAGTAGAGCGCCTGGCGGGCCTGGTAGTCGCCGCTGAGCGGGTCGCCGCCCGGGGAGAGGAACGCGTTGATGCGATCCAGCCGGTAGCTCGCGGTCAGCGCCAGCACGATCGCACCGGCCACTGCGCCCCCGGTGAGCGCGAGCATCAGCCGCATCGGGGCGCCCGCGTAGAACAGCAGAGCGACCAGCACCATGCCGAGCGTGACCGCTCCGCCCAGGTCGGGCTGCAGCACGAGCAGGGTGAGCAGCACGACCGTCACCGGCACCACCGGCGACAGCGCGTACTTCCAGCGGTGCATCACGGCCCGCCGGGCGACGAGCACGTGCGCGCCCCACAGCGTCAGCGCGACCTTGACCGCCTCCGACGGCTGGATGGAGATCGGGCCCAGCACGAACCACCCGCGGGACCCACCGCGTTCCTGGCCGACGAGCAGCACGGCGATCAGTGCGACCACACCTGCCATCAGCGCGGCGGGCGCCACCGCGCGCAGGGTGCGCGGCGGGACCCGCAGCCCCACCCAGAACAGGATCAGGCCGGGCACGCAGAAGATGAGCTGGCGGGTGAAGACCGAGTACGACGAGCCGTCGGCGGTGTAGGACTCCACCGCCGATGCCGACAGCACCATGACCAGTCCGAACAGCGTCAGCAGCCCGAACACGCCGAGGATGAGGTGCAGCGACGTGAGGGGGCGGCGCAGCCACTGCCCGAGCGCGGCGCCCATGCGACCGACCGCGCCCCGGAAACCGGTACGCGGCGTGGGCCGGGTACGCGGCGGCCGCGGCCGGCCGGTGTCGGCGGCGGTCATGACCCCTCCCCCGGTCGTGGCTGCAGCGCGGTGGCCGCAGCGGCGAACGCCCGGCCACGGTCGCCGTAGTCGGCGAACTGGTCCATCGACGCCGCGGCCGGGGCGAGCAGGACGACGTCACCCGGCCGCGCGAGGGCTGCGGCCCGTCGCACGGCGATCACCATGGGGCCATCGTCACCCGATGTCACCTCTGCGACGGGGACGTCGGACGCGTGTCGCGCGAGAGCCGCGAGGATCTCGGTGCGGTCGGTGCCGATGACGACCGCGGCGCGCAGCCGGTCGGCGTGCCGAGCCACCAGGTCGTCGACGGAGGCGCCCTTGAGGAGACCGCCGACGATCCACACGACCTTCGCCGGGGCCTGGACGCTGATCGACGCCGCCGCGGCGTGCGGGTTGGTGGCCTTGGAGTCGTCGACGAAGCGGACGCCGGCCACCGTGGCGACCTCGGCGCCGCGGTGCGGTCCGGGGCGGAAGTCGTCCAGGCCGCCGCGCACGGCGTCCGGTCCGACCCCGTGTGCCCTGGCGAGTGCCGCGGCGGCGAGCGCGTCGACGATCCCCGGCGCCCCGCCGGGGTGCACGGCCGCCACCGGGGCCAGCTCGCCGCCGCCAAACGCGCGGTCGACCAGCATCCCGCCGACCACACCGAGCTGGTCGGGCCCCGGCTCGCCGAGCGTCACCCCCACCCGGCGCGGGGCGGGTGACTCGGCGAGCAGCGCGGCGGCGGCCGGGTCGTCCGCACCGGCGACGGCGATCGGGCCGAGCAGCGCCCTGGCCTTCGCCGCGGCATAGGCCGCCATCGAGCCGTGCCAGTCCAGGTGGTCGTCGGCCACGTTGAGGACGCAGCCGGCGGCGGGCCGGATCGACGGGGACCAGTGCAGCTGGAAGCTCGACAGCTCCACCGCCAGCACGGGGTGCCCGGCCCGGACCGCGTCGACCACCGGGTAGCCGATGTTGCCGCAGGCCACCGCGTCGCGACCGGCCGCACGCAGGATCGTGGCGAGCATGCCGACCGTGGTGGTCTTGCCGTTGGTGCCGGTGACGACCAGCCATTCCGGCGGTGTGTCGCGGGCCTGCCCGACCCACCAGGCCAGCTCGGGCTCGCCGACCAGCGGCACCCCGGCCGCGGCGGCCGCGGCCACCAGCGGGTGGTCGGGGCGCCGGCCGGGGGAGGTGACGACGAGCGCGGTGCCGGGCGGCACGGTGTCGGGATCCCCGCCGGGCTCGGCCCCGGTGGGCAGGTCGGTGAGCCGGGCCGGCACGGCGTCGGTGACCGTCACCCGCGCTCCGAGCTCGACCAGCGCCGCCGCGGCGGCCAGGCCGGACACGCCGGCCCCGGCCACGAGCACCGCGGCGCCGTCGAGCTCGGGCGGGGCGCCCATCACTGGCCCGCCGACGCGGTGAGCCACTCCTGGTAGAACAGCCCCAGCCCGAGGGCCGCGCACATCGCCGCGAGCAACCAGAACCGGATGATCACGGTCGTCTCCGCCCACCCGGCGAGCTCGAAGTGGTGGTGGAACGGCGCCATCCGGAACACGCGGCGCCTGGTGGTGCGGAACACCGCGATCTGCACGGCCACCGACAGCGCCTCCACCACGAACACCCCGCCGATCACCACGAGCAGCAGTTCGGTGCGCGTCACGATCGACAGGCCGGCGACGAGCCCGCCGAGCGCGAGCGACCCCGTGTCGCCCATGAAGATGCGCGCCGGGGCGGCGTTCCACCAGAGGAAACCGATGCAGCCGCCCATCGCGGCCGCCGACACGAGCGCGACGTCGAGAGGGTCGCGTACCTGGTAGCAGCCCGCCGCGCTGAGCAGCGAGCAGTTGTTGCGGAACTGCCAGAACCCGATGATCGTGTAGGTGGCCAGCACCATCGCGGCGGTGCCCGCGGCCAGGCCGTCGAGCCCGTCGGTGAGGTTCACCGCGTTGGACCAGGCCGCGACGATGAGGTTGGCGAGCACCACGAACCCGATCAGACCGAACGACAGCACGGTGATGTCGCGGACGAACGAGAGGTTGTCCGAGCCCGGTGTCAGCCCGTCGGCGTTGGCGAAGCGCAGCGCGAGGATGCCGAAGATCGTGGCGGTGAGCACCTGCCCGACGATCTTGGACGTCTTGTTCAGGCCCAGGTTGCGGGCCCGGCGGATCTTGATGAAGTCGTCGAGGAACCCGACGACCCCCAGCGCGGTGGTCAGGAACAGCACGAGCATCGCCGATGACGTCACCGGCTCGCCGGTGAGCAGGTGCGAGACCGAGTAGCCGAGCCAGATCGCGAGCAGGATGGCGACGCCACCCATCGTCGGGGTGCCGCGCTTGGCCTGGTGGCTCGACGGCCCCTCGGCGCGGATCTCCTGGCCGAAGCCCTGCCGCGAGAAGAACCGGATGAGGTAGGGCGTGAGCAGGATCGAGACCGCGAGGGCGACCCCCGCGGCGATGAAGACGCCTCTCACCGCGACACCGACCCCTCCAGCAGGCCGGCAGCCACCCGTTCCAGCCCCGCCGCGCGGGACGCCTTGACCAGCACCACGTCGCCGGGGTTCAGCTCCGACCCCAGCAGCGTCAGTGCCTCGCCGATGCCCTCCGCGCGCCGGGCACCCGGGTAGTCGGCGGTCTCGACCGCGACGAGCTCGTCGACACCCAGCTCCCGGGCCAGCGCCGCGACCTCGGCATGGGCCGCGGCGCTCCCGTCACCGAGCTCGCCGATCCGCCCGAGCACCGCCCACGTCCTGCGCTGCCCGCCACCGAGCGCGACCAGAGCCTGCAGTGCGGCGCGCATCGACTCCGGGTTGGCGTTGTAGGCGTCGTTGACGACGGTGACGCCGTCGGGACGGTCGACGACCTCCATCCGCCACCGGGACGCCGGTAGCGCGTCGCCCAGAGCAGCGGCGGTCCCGTCTGCGGTGGCGCCGAGCTCGTGCGCCACGGCGGCTGCGGCGAGCGCGTTGCCGACGTGGTGCTCACCCACCAGCCGCAGCGCGACGGACGCGCGACCCGCCGGCGTGACGAGGGTGAAGCGGGCGCGACCGGCGTCGAGCTCGACGTCCTCGGCGCGCACGACGGCGTCGGGCCCGCGGCCGAACGTGACGACCCGGGCGTCCGTGCGCGACGCCATCGCCGCGACGGCGGGGTCGTCGGCGTTGAGGACGGCCACCCCGGTGTCCGCAGGCAGTGCCTCCACCAGCTCGCCCTTGGCGGCCGCGACGGCGGCGCGGGAGCCGAACTCACCGAGGTGGGCGCTGCCCACGTTGAGGACCACCGCGATCCGCGGGGGCACGGCGGCGGCGAGCCGCGCGATGTGGCCGGGGCCGCGGGCCGAGTACTCGAGCACCAGGTGGCGGGTGGCGGCGTCGGCACGCAGCGCCGTCCAGGGCAGGCCGAGCTCGTTGTTGAACGACCCCGGAGGCGCGACGGTCGGCCCCAGCGGGGCGAGGACGGCGGCGAGGAGGTCCTTTGTGGAGGTCTTGCCGGAGCTGCCGGTGACCCCGACGACGGTGGTGGCCGGCAGCGCGCGCACCGCGTGTGCAGCCAGCCGGGCGAGCGCGGCCAGCACGGCGGCGCCGAACCCGTCGGGGTCGGTCTCGGCGAGGTAGGTGCCCACCTCGCGCGGCACCGGCGGGACCACGACGGCCGGGGCGTCCACGGGTCGCCCCGCGAGCACCCCCACGGCACCGGCCGCCACGGCGGCGGCGCCGAAGTCGTGCCCGTCGACCCGTTCGCCCGGAAGGGCGACGAACAGGCCACCCGGCCTGATCGCGCGCGTGTCGAACTCGACGGCGACGACCCGCTCCTCCCCGGTGGCGCGGTAGAGCCGCCCTCCGGTCACGGCGGCGACATCGGCCAGCCGCATCTCGATCATGCTGTCGTCCCGGTCATCGGGTGGTATCCGATCATGTCGTGCGGGGTCACTGCCGCCCGGCCCCGATCGCTGCCGCCAGCTCGGCGGCGTCGTCGAACGGGTACTTGACGCCGTCGATCTCCTGGCCTGTCTCGTGGCCCTTGCCGGCCACCACGACGGCGTCCCCCGGCCGGGCGTACGCCACCGCGGCCGCGATCGCGGCGCGCCGGTCGCCGATCTCCATCAGGTCACCGTGACCGGGCTCCGCCTGGGCACCTGCCATCATGGCAGCGCGGATCTCCGCGGGGTCCTCGGTACGCGGGTTGTCGTCGGTGACGACGAGCACCTCCGCGCGGGTGGTGGCGGCCGCACCCATCAGAGGGCGCTTGCCGCGGTCGCGGTCACCACCGCAGCCGAGCACGACGATCAGGCGGCCGGGCACCTGCGCGCGCAACGTGTCGAGCAGCGCCGCCACGGCCGCCGGCTTGTGGGCGTAGTCGACGACGGCGAGATAGGGCTGGCCCGCCTCGACCCGCTGCATCCGGCCCGGCACGGTCAGCTGCGCGAAGCGCTCGGCCGCCACCGCGGCCGGTACCCCGACGGCGTCCAGGCAGGCCAGGGCGACCAGTGCGTTGGCGACGTTGAACGCGCCCGGGAGCAGCAGCCGCACGGGCACGGACTGCCCGTCCGGGGTGAGCGCGGTGAAGCTCTGCGTGCCGTCGGGGCCCGTGGCGGCGTCCACCGCCCGCCACTGCGCCGGCCCGCGCGTGGACACCGTGACCGCGGCGGGGGCGCGCGCGGCCATCCGCTCCCCCCACTCGTCGTCGACGCACACGACACCGTGGCGGGCCCGGCCGTCGAACAGGGCGGCCTTCGCCTCGAAGTAGTCGTCCATGTCGGCGTGGAAGTCGAGATGGTCCTGCGACAGGTTCGTGAACGCGGCCACCGCGAACCGCGTGCCCGACACGCGGCCCAGTGCGAGCGCGTGGCTCGACACCTCCATCGCCACGTCCGTGACGCCTGCCTCGGCCATCACCCCGAACAGCGCCTGCAGGTCGGGCGCCTCGGGCGTGGTGAAGGCGCTCGGCAGCCGCCTGCCGTCGATGTGCGTGCCGACCGTGCCGATCAGCCCCGTGGTGCGGCCGCCTGCGGCCAGTCCGGCCTCCAGCAGGTGCGCGACGGTGGTCTTGCCGCTCGTGCCGGTGACCCCGAGCACCGACAGCCGGGCCGTCGGATCCCCGTAGACGAGCGCGGCCACCGCACCGAGGACATCACGCGGCCGCGGATGCACGAGCACCGGGAGCCGGCAGGCCGTCGAACGGGCCGCGCCGTCCGGGTCGGTGAGCACGGCGACCGCCCCCGCGGTGACCGCGTCGCCGACGAAGTCGGCGCCGTGGGCGCGCGAACCGGGTAGCGCGGCGAACAGGTCGCCGGGATGCACCTGCGCGGCGCGCAGCGTCACCCCGGTGACGGCGGCGGGCGCCGGGGCGCGGCCTGCGGGAACGGAGGTGGTGGCGTCGACGGCGGCGGCGATCACGCGCAGGTCAACCGGCCGCACGGACCGCGGTCGAGGGGACGCGGCGGCCGTGACGGCAGCGGCAGGACTGGCAGGTGACACGTCGCGGAAGGCTACCGGCGCACCCGGATCACCCCCTCCGCGCACCACCGCAACCGCGCCGGGTGATACACCACCGGACGCACCGGAACAACCGCCGGACGCACGCATCCCCAGAGGGGTCTCACCGGAGGGCCGGTGACCGTGTCCATCCGGCCGATGATCGACCCCACGGGATGTCGCACCACGCCGATCGGGGCCGGCACGTCCCCCGGCGGCGACCGGCCCGGCGTCGGCTGCGGTCGTCGCCCC
>NZ_JAAXKY010000193.1 GCF_012911925.1 Pseudonocardia xinjiangensis
GACGACGCCGCTGCGCGTGGTGCACCCCGGCCCCGTACCCGCGCCGGTACCACTGCCGCGCGGACGCTGACCGGCGGACCGCCCGTGCCGGGCGGACGGCAGATCGTCGCTGGTCCGAACGGTGCCCGCGGCCGCTCAGTCACAGCCGCCCCACAGGTTCCGCACCGGGACGGCACAGCCCGGGGCACCACCCTCGGCCCATGTGACCACGACGCTTCCGACCGCGGTCGACCCGCCGCGCACCGCACCTCCCCCGTCGCGTCCCGCGTCCGGAGCCCGGTGGGCGGCGCTGTCCGTGCTGCTCGCCGCCACCGCAGTGCTCTACCTCTGGGGGCTGTCCGCGTCGGGCTGGGCCAACTCGTTCTACGCCGCGGCGGCGCAGGCCGGTGGCGTGAGCTGGAAGGCGTGGTTCTTCGGCTCGTCGGACGCCGCCAACTCGATCACGGTCGACAAGACGCCCGCGGCGCTGTGGGTGAGCGGGCTGTCCGTGCGGATCTTCGGGCTGAGCAGCTGGAGCGTCCTCGTCCCGCAGGCGCTGATGGGGGTGGCCTCGGTCGGGCTGCTCCACGCCACGGTGCGGCGCACCGCCGGGACCGCGGCCGGGCTGCTGGCCGGCGCGACGCTCGCGCTCACCCCGGTGGCCGTGCTCATGTTCCGGTTCAACAACCCCGACGCCCTGCTCACCCTCCTGCTCATCGGGGCGGCGTACGCGACGCTCCGGGCGGCCGAGGGCGGCCGGACGCGCTGGCTGGTGCTGGCGGGGGCGTTGGTCGGGCTCGGCTTCCTCACCAAGATGCTGCAGGCGTTCCTCGTGCTGCCCGCCCTCACCGCGGTGTGGCTGCTGGCCGCCCCGGTCGGGGTCGGGCGCCGGCTGCGGGACCTCGGGCTCGCCACCGTCGCACTGGTGGTCACAGCCGGTTGGTGGGTGCTGGCCGTCGAGCTGTGGCCTGCCGGGTCGCGGCCCTACATCGGCGGTTCGCAGCACAACAGCGTGCTGGAGCTCGTGCTGGGCTACAACGGCTTCGGGCGGCTGACGGGCGACGAGGTCGGCAGCGTCGGCGGCGGTGCGGGCGGCCGGACGGGCGGCTGGGGTGAGACCGGCCTGACCCGCCTGTTCGACGGCGAGCTCGGCGGGCAGGCGTCGTGGCTGCTGCCTGCGGCGCTGGTGCTGCTCGTCGTGCTGCTCTGGCGGACCCGCGCGGCCCCGCGCACCGACCGGCTCAGGGCGGCGGCCGTGGTCTGGGGCGGGTGGCTGATCGTCACCGGCGCCGTGTTCAGCCTGATGGCCGGGATCTTCCATCCCTACTACCTGGTCGCGCTCGCGCCGGCCATCGCTGCACTCGTGGGGATCGGGGCAACGGTGCTGTGGCGGGCGCGGGCCACGGTCGCACCACGGGTGACGCTGGCCGCGGTCGTGGCGCTGACGGCGGCATGGGCGTTCGTGCTGCTGGAGCGGACCCCGAAGTGGCAGCCGTGGCTGGCGCCCGTGGTGCTGGCGGCAGGTGCGGCCGGCGCGGTGGGCCTGCTCGCCGTGCCCCGGCTGCCGCGAGCGCTCACGACGGGCGTCGCGGCCGCGGCCGTGCTGGCGTCGCTCGCCGGGCCGGCCGCGTACTCGCTGATCACGGCGGCCGTCCCGCACACCGGCGCCATTCCCTCGGCGGGACCGGTGGGCACCGGTGTGCGCGGCTTCGGCGGCGGGTGGCCGGCTGCGTTCGGCCGACCCGGGCAGTTCCCGGGGTTCGGTACCGAGGCGGGCCGGTTCGGTACCGGCCCGGGTGCCGCACCCGCCGGCCCGGCCCACCGGGCCCGACCGCACCGGGACGCGCCGCCCGGCAGCGGGTTCGGCGGGTTCGCCGGCCTGGCGTCCCTGCTGGGGTCGCCGACACCGCCGGCCGACGTCGTGACGCTCCTGCAGCGCGACGCCGCCGCCCACACCTGGGTGGCCGCCGCCGTCGGCTCCAACAGCGCCGCCGGCTACCAGCTCGCGACCGGCTCGCCCGTGATGGCGGTCGGCGGCTTCAACGGCACCGACCCCTCTCCGACGCTCGAACGCTTCCAGCAGCTCGTGGCGCAGGGACAGGTGCACTGGTTCATCGGCGGCCGCGGGTCGGACGACACCACGAGCGGGGGCAGTGACCAGGCCGGGCGGATCGCCGCGTGGGTGGCGGACACCTTCCCCGCAACGACCGTCGACGGCACGACGCTCTTCGACCTCACCGCTCCGGTGGCGCCATGAGCACCGTCACTCCGGGGTCGACCGGACACACAGCTGTTCCACATCAGCGCCACAAGGCCGGGACAGCGCATCCCCCGACGGTCGAGACCATGAGCGTCGACAGTGCGCCGCACCCCGTTCCCGGGGGACCGCAGGCTCCTCCCGTGCTCGACGTGGTCGTGCCGGTGTTCAACGAGGAGACCGACCTGGCGCCGTCGGTCCACCGGCTGCACACCCACCTCACCGAGCAGTTCCCCTACCGGTTCCGGATCACGATCGCCGACAACGCCAGCACCGACGCGACCCCGCGCATCGCCGCCGAGCTCGCCGCGCAGCTGCCCGGCGTGACCGCGCTGACGATGGCGCAGAAGGGCCGCGGCCGAGCGCTGCACGCCGCCTGGACGGCGTCCGACGCGCAGGTGCTCGCCTACTGCGACGTCGACCTCTCCACCGACCTGGCGGCGCTGCTCCCGCTGGTGGCGCCGCTGATCTCCGGGCACTCCGACCTCGCGATCGGCACCCGGCTCGGGCGCGGGTCCCGGGTGGTGCGCGGCGCCAAGCGGGAGCTCATCTCCCGCGCCTACAACCTGCTCCTGCACGGCGCGCTGGCCACGCGGTTCTCCGACGCCCAGTGCGGCTTCAAGGCCATCAGGGCCGACGTCGCGCAGCGGCTGCTGCCGCTGGTGGAGGACACGGGCTGGTTCTTCGACACGGAGCTGCTCGTGCTCGCGGAGCGCAGCGGACTGCGCATCCACGAGGTGCCCGTCGACTGGGTCGACGACCCGGACAGCCGGGTCGACATCGTCGCGACGGCGCTCGCCGACCTCAGGGGCGTGGTCCGGCTCGGCCGGGCGCTCGCCACCGGGCGGCTGCCCGTGCAGGAGCTGCGCGGGCAGCTCGGCCGGGGAGCACTCTCCGGCCCGGAGGTGGCAGGCGTGCCGAGGGGACTGCCGGGCCAGCTCGTCCGCTTCGCGGCGATCGGCGTGGTCAGCACTCTGGCCTACCTCGTCCTCTACGCGCTGCTGCGCGACCCGCTCGGCGCGTTCGGCGCCAACCTGGTGGCCCTGGTCGTCACCGCCGTCGCCAACACCGCGGCCAACCGCAGGCTGACGTTCGGAGTCCGCGGCGGCGCGGGGGCCACCCATCAGCTCCAGGGCCTGATCGTGTTCGGACTGGGGCTCGTGCTCACCACCGCCGCGCTGGCCGCGCTGGCGCACTGGGCGCCGGGGGCGAGCCACACCACCGAGCTGATCGTGCTCGTCGCCGCGAACGGGGCGGCGACGATCCTGCGTTTCGTCGCGTTCCGCTCGTGGATCTTCCGTTCGCGCCGCCCGGCAACCCCCACCGTCGAGGAGATCCGGACATGACCACCACCCTTGCCCCCGCCGATCCGGCGCCCGTCGCGTCAGTGCCGCCCAAGAGACGGCACGAGCGGCTCGCGCTGGGCGTGCTGCTCGCCGCCACCGCGGTGCTCTACCTGTGGGACCTGGGCGCGTCCGGCTTCGCCAACAGCTTCTACGCGGCGGCCGTCGAGTCGATGACGCGCAGCTGGAAGGCGTTCTTCTTCGCCTCCTTCGACGCGGGCAACATCATCACGGTCGACAAGCCGCCTGCCGCGCTCTGGGTGATGGCACTCTCCGGCCGGATCTTCGGGTTCTCCTCCTGGAGCATGCTGGTGCCGGAGGCGCTCATGGGCGTCGCGACGGTGGCCCTGATCTACGCCGCGGTACGCCGGGTGTCCGGGCATCGGGCCGGGCTGCTCGCAGGCACGGCGATGGCGCTGACCCCCGTCGCGGCTCTGATGTTCCGGTTCAACAACCCCGACGCGCTCCTCGTGCTGCTGATCGTGGCTGCGGCGTACGCCACCGTCCGCGCGGTCGAGGTCGCCGGCACCCGGTGGCTGGTGCTGGCCGGCGCGCTCGTCGGCTTCGCGTTCCTGGCGAAGATGGGCCAGGCCCTCGTCGTGGTCCCGGCGCTGGCGCTGGCCTACCTCGTGGCGGCGCCCACCGGCTTCTGGCGCCGGATCAGGCAGCTCCTCGCGGCGGGGGTCGCGCTCGTGGTGGCGGCCGGCTGGTGGGTGGCGACCGTCGAGCTGTGGCCTGCGGCCGACCGCCCGTACATCGGCGGCTCGCAGACCAACAGCGTGCTCGAGCTCGCGCTCGGCTACAACGGCCTCGGCCGGATCTTCGGTGGCTCCGGGGACCCGGGCGGGCACCGGAGCGGTACCGGGCGGGCGGCCGGTGCGGGCGATGCCGTCCGGGACCGGATGGCCCACGGAGCCGGTGGTGGCATGCCTCCCGGTGCCGACATGGCCCACGGCGCCCACGGCGCCCCCGGCGGAGGCGGCTTCGGCGGCGGGGCGGGGCTCGCCCGCATGTTCGGCACCGATGTCGGCGCGCAGGTCTCGTGGCTGCTCCCGGCCGCGCTGGCCCTGCTGGTGATCGGGCTCTGGCTGACGCGGCGGGCGCCGCGCATCGACCGCACCCGCGCCTCCCTCGTGCTGTGGGGCACCTGGACGGTCGTGTCGGCCCTGGTGTTCAGCCTGGCCGAGGGGATCTTCCACTCCTACTACACGGTGGCGCTCGCCCCGGGGATCGCGGCGCTGGTCGGGATCGGTGGATACGAGCTGTGGCGCCGCCGCGGCTCCTGGGTGGGACGTCTCGCGCTCGCGCTGGTCGTGGCCGGGACGGCGGCGTGGGCGGTGGTGCTGCTCGACCGGTCCCCGGAGTTCCTGCCGTGGCTGCGCTGGGTCGTGGCCGCACTGGGCGTCCTCGCCGTGCTCGCGCTGCTGGTGCCCGTCTCCGGACGGCGCCGCTGGACCGTCACGGCGACGGTCGTGGCGCTGTCGGTACTCGTCGCGCCCGCCGCCTACGCCGTGGACACCGCGGCGACCCCGCACACCGGGAGCCTCCCGGCAGCGGGACCTCCCAGCGGTATCGCGGCCTACTTCCTCGACCAGCTGCACAAGCGCCCGGATGCCCTCCCCCTGGGTATCGCCGCGATGGTCGGAGGGCCTGCGCAGGGGATCGACCCGGAGCTGGTCTCCCTCCTGCAGCACGCTGGAACCGAATGGTCGGCCGCCTCGATCGGATCCCAGGTCAGCTCCCAGCTCGCGCTGGCGAGCGGCACGACCGTGATGGCTATCGGCGGGTTCTACGGCTCCGACCCCGCTCCCACCCTCGAACAGTTCCAGCGCTACGTCGCCGCAGGCCAGGTGCACTACTTCTTCGCGGGCGGGTTCGGTGGCGAGCGGTCCCCGATCGCGACGTGGGTGCAGGACAACTTCTCCCACAGCACGATCGGCGGCCAGACGGTCTACGACCTCACCCGGCACACGCACTGATCGCCCGGAGGAGGAGGTTCGTCCGGTGAACTCCCTCCTGCACCCCATCCGGATCGTCCCCTTTGGACAGGTCTTCACGAGCTGCGTCGGCCTGACGGCGGACTGCGGGGCAGGCCCCGCCGCTGCCAGACTGGGCCGGTGATCGATGTGTTCACGCGGGTACTGGGGTCGATGCGGGCGGGCGCCGAACAGGTGGCCGGTTCGGGCCGGGCGATCGTCGCCCTGAGACGCTCCGGGGTGGTCCGGACCGAGCGCCCCGACCGGCTGTTCGGGATGGGCCTCGGCCTACTGCGCTACCGGTTCACGATCGCGGCCGCGTACGTGGTGGGCGCCGCCCGCCACCCCGACCGCATCGCGGTCATCGACGAGGAGGGCGCGGTCACCTTCGGCGAGCTGCAGCGGCGCACCGACGCGATGGCGCGGGGCTTCGCCGACGCGGGCGTCGGCCCGGGCGTGCGCGTCGGGGTGCTGTGCCGCAACCACCGCGGCGCAATCGAGGCCCAGGTGGCGGTCGGCAAGCTGGGCGCCGACGTGGTGCTGCTCAACACGGGACTCTCGGCAGGACAGCTCAAGGAGGTCGCGGCCGAGCTGGAGCTGCACACCGTCGTCGCCGACCCGGAGTTCGACGCGGCGCTGGCCGGGCTCCCCGCCGACTGCCCGGTCGTCCACGACCTGACACAGCTCGACGGCACCGGTGCACTGCCGCGGCGCCCCCGGGTGGGCCGCACGATCGTCCTGACCTCGGGCACCACCGGCACCCCGAAGGGCGCCCGTCGGCCGCCGCCGCGCAGCCTCGCCCCCGCGGCGGCGATCCTGTCGACGATCCCGCTGCGCGCCGCCGAGCCGGTGCTGATCGCCGCTCCCCTGCTGCACACCTGGGGCTACGCCGCGCTGCAGCTGGCCGCGCTGCACGGATCGCCGGTGGTGCTGCGGCGCAAGTTCGACCCCGCCGAGTTCCTGCGCGTCGTTGAGGAGCAGCGTTGCGAGGCCGTGTTCGCGGTGCCCGTGATGCTGCAGCGGGTGCTGGAGCTGCCCGCCGCGCAGCTCGACGCCGCGTGGACGCAGCACCGGCCGCGGATCGTGGCCGTCAGCGGGTCGGCGCTGCCCGCCGAGCTGGCCACCACGTTCCAGGACCGCTTCGGCGACGTGCTCTACAACCTCTACGGCTCCACCGAGGTGTCCTGGGCCAGCATCGCCTCCCCCGCCGACCTGCGCGCCGCACCCGGCACGGCGGGCCGGGCCCCGGCCGGCACCCGGCTGGTCATCCTCGACGAGGACGGCAGGCCGGTGCCGACGGGGACGGAGGGGCGGGTCTTCGTCCGCAACGACATGCCCTTCGAGGGCTACACGCGCGAGGGCGCGGACATCGAGCGGACCGGGGGGATGCTCGGCACCGGCGACATCGGCAGGCTCGACGAGGACGGCAGGCTGCAGCTCACCGGCCGCGCCGACGACATGATCGTCTCCGGCGGGGAGAACGTGCACCCCGGCCCCGTGGAGGATCTGCTGACCGCCCGGCCGGAGGTGCGGGAGGCCGCCGTGCTGGGCGTCCCGGATGCGCAGTACGGCCAGCGGCTGGCCGCGTTCGTGGTGCTGGAGCCGGGCGCCTCGGTCGACGCCCACGACGTCCGCGCCTGGGTGCGCGGCGAGCTCGGGCGCTTCTCCGTGCCCCGGGACGTGGAGTTCGTGGACGGGCTCCCGCGCAACGCCACCGGCAAGGTCGTGCACCGTGAGCTGCGCGGGCCCGACAAGGACGCCGATCTCGTATGAGGGCCGGTCTCGGATGAGGGAGTCACCCGCCTGAGTTAGGGCAGGCTTGGATATGGTCGGCGCAATGGACGCGGGAACGGAGACGGGAGAGCGGTGCGCGGCACTCGCCCGCTCCCTCGACGAACCACTGGCGGGCACGGCCCCGGTCGCGCCCCGTTGGGTGTGCGTCGAGCATCGAGGTGCGTGGCCGCAGAGCGTCGAGAACCATCCCGACCCCACCGTGGCCGCGTTCGCCGCCCACGCCGCCGCCACCGGATGGCGTCTGCTGCTGGTGCGGCGCCCGGGCAGGCGCGGTGACGGTCCGGCGCGGGTGTACCTCACCGACACCGCTCCGGCCACCGCGCGCACCACGCTGCTGACGGTGGCCGGCCCGTCGGAGCTCGGGGACGTGGTCCTGCCTGCCGCGGGCGCGCCGCTGCCGGGCGGCACGGTCACCGATCCCCTCCTGATGGTGTGCACCCACGGCAGGCGCGACCGCTGCTGCGCCCTCGACGGCCGGGCGCTCGCACTGGGGCTGATGGAACTGGGCGGTGTGGACGTCTGGGAGTGCAGCCACCTCGGCGGTCACCGGTTCGCCCCGACCGCGCTCGTGCTCCCCACCGGTTACGCCTACGGGCGCCTCGACCCGGCGGCCGCGGTCGCGGCGCTCAAGGCCGCGGGCTCCGACGAGGTCGAGACGGCGCTGTGCCGGGGCCGCTCTACGTGGTCGCCCGCCGGCCAGGTGGCCGAGCTGGCCGTGCGCGCCGCCACCGGGCTGCGGGACGCGCATGCGCTCGAGGTGGCCGACGACGCACGCAACGCCGACGGCGGCACCGTCGTCGTCAGTGCCCGGGACGGGCGGCGCTGGGCCGTCGACGTCGCCGCCGCGGAGGGTTCCGCGCCCCGGCCGGCGTCCTGCGGAGCCGACGCGCTGCCCTACACCGCCCTGCGCGCCACGGAGGTGCGCCCGCTCGACGGGCGGTAGCGTCGGTCTCCGTGATGTGCGCTGCGGCCGCGGCCGTGGAGGCGTTGTTCGCGCCGGACCCGCGGGTGGCCGAGCATCCCGCCGTGCGCTCCGCCGCCCGCATCGCCGCTGACGTCCTCTTCCCGCACGCCGTGGCGGCCGACGACCCGGCCCGCGGCGTCGATCCCGCGCATCCCGCGCTGCTGGCCCGGCACGGGCTGCTGTCGGTACGGATCCCGGTGGCCGAGGGTGGCCACGGCGCCGACGAGCGGGTGGACGCCGAGACCGTCGAGCTGACCAGCGGAGCGTGCGGGGCCACCTGGTTCGTCACCACCCAGCACCGCTTCCCGCAGGCGCTGTCCCGCGGCCCGCTCCCCGGGCTCGCACCGGAGGCCATCACGCTGGGTCCCGCCGCCGAGCGCCACCGCGCCGGTCTGGCGGCGGCGAGCACCGCCGCCGGCATCGCGATCGCCCACATCCGGCGGCCGGGGCCACCCGCGGTGCGGGCCGAGCCCCGGGGCAGCGGGTGGACGTTCTCCGGCATGGCCGACTGGTGCACCGGCTGGGGCCTGATCGACGTCGTCATGATCGCCGCGACCACCCCCGACGACCGGTTCGTGCTGGCCCTGCTGCCGGCCTCGGAGCGTCCCGGCCTGCGAGCCGGGGCGCCGCTGCCGCTGGCCGTCATGGGTGGGACGCGCACCGTCGCGCTCGAGATGGACGGCCTCGAGATCGACGCCGACGACGTGCTCGCCACGCTCGACGTCCCGGCCTGGCGGGCCCACGACACCGCCCGCACCGCGAACACCAGTCCCGCCTCCCTCGGCCTGCTGCGCCGCCTGCTCGGCGCGCTGGCCGAGCTGGGGACCGCGAAGGACCGCCCGGCGGCGGTCGAGCTGGCCATGACACTCGCCGAGCGCGCCGCTCACCTCCGCAGCGTGGCCTACGCCCTGCTCACCGTGCCGGTGGCGGAGCGGGTGCCCGAGCGCACCGCGGTGCGCGCCGAGGTCACCGAGCTGACCGTCCGCACGGCGAACGCGCTGATCGCGGCCCGTTCGGGCAGCGCGCTGCTCCTGACCAGCCCGGAGCAGCGCTGGGCCCGCGAAGCGGCGTTCCATCTGATCCAGGCGCAGACCGCCGGGGTCCGCACGGCCCAGCTCACGGCGTTCGGCCGCCCCTGAGCCCCTTCCGGTGGCCACCCACCGCGCACCGTCGTGGCCAAGTGCGGCGGCCAGAAACGTCCACCGGGTCCTCGCGCGAGGCGCCGTTCTGATCACGCGATCACCCCGGCAACGTTCCTGGCCACCGCACTAGCCGCTCGCGCCCGGGTGGCGATCACCGGCAGACTCCTGGCATGGCCACCGCCGTCCCCACCGCTCTCCCGCTCCGACCACCTGCCCACCAGGTGAGCCCGCGCGCCGTGCGGTGGTGGCAGCTGCGCGCGCTGGTGACGCTGGTGGTGCTCGTCGCGCCGCAGGTGATCGTGCTGGTCGCGATGGGCGGGAGCGCCCCGGGATGGCTCGCCTGGACCGCCGGTGCGACCGCCGCGGTGACCCTTGTCTACACGGTCGTCGTGCCGCCGCTGCTCTACAGGATCCACCGCTGGGAGGTCACGCCGGAGGCCGTGTACACCCTGTCGGGCTGGCTGGTCCGGGAGTGGCGGATCGCCCCCATCTCGCGGGTGCAGACCGTCGACACCGAGCACGGGCCGCTGCAGCAGCTGCTCAAGCTGGCCAGTGTCACGGTCACCACGGCCTCGGCACGCGGCCCGGTGAAGATCCACGGCCTGGAGGACCACGCCGCGGCCGAGCTGGCCCGCATGCTCACCGAGACCACCCAGGCCACCCCGGGTGATGCGACATGACGTCCGACACCGACGCGCGCCCCGCCCTTGAGACGCCCTGGCGGCGGCTCGACAAGCGGATGCTCGTGGTGGGCCCGCTCGGCAGCCTGGTGCGGTTCCTGCCGGTGGCGCTGATCGTGCTCGTCACCGGACGCGGGGGCGACCCGATGCGGCTGTGGTTGCCCGTCGCGATCGGGGTGCTGGCGATCCTCGCCGGCGTGGTGCGCTGGCGCACCACGCAGTACCGGATCACCGCCGAACGCGTCGAGCTGCACAGCGGGTGGCTGCGCCGCCAGCAGCGCTCGGTGCCGCGCGACCGCATCCGCACCGTCGACCTCACCGCCAAGCTCCTGCACCGCGTCTTCGGGCTCAGCGTCGTGCAGATCGGCGCCGCGTCCGGGTCCACCGCGGAGTCCTCCGGGCTGAGCCTTGATGCGGTGACCACGGCGGAGGCCGAGCGACTGCGCCGGGAGCTGCTGGACCGTTCTCGGGTGGCCGGTACCGCCCCGGCGGGAGACGCCGTCGCCGACCCGCCGCGCCCACGAGCCACGGAGCTGGCCCGGCTGCGCTGGTCCTGGCTGCGCTTCGCGCCGTTGACGTTCTCCGCGATCGCCGGCGTCGGCGCGGTCGGCGCGGCCGTGTTCAACCTGTTCGACGATCTCGGCCTGAACCCGCGCGACATCACGGCCGTCGACGACGCCACCGAGCGGCTGACACACACCCCGATCTGGCTGACCGTCGCGGTGCTCGCGGCGATCCTGGTGGCCGTCGCGGTGGTCGGGGCCATGCTGCTGTTCGCGGAGCGCTGGTACGACTACCGGCTCACCCGCGAGGCCGCGGCGGACGGCTCCGCCGCGGCCACGTCCGGTGGCGCGGGCATCGGCACCGGCACGCTGCACGTCCGGCGCGGGTTGCTCACCCGGCGCTCGCTGTCGGTGTCGGAGCAGCGGCTGCGGGGTGCCGAGGTGGTGGAGTCGCTGCTGCTGCGCGCCGGGCGGGGCGCGCAGTGCAAGGCGCTGTCCGCGGGCCTGTCCCGGGACGCGCAGGGCGGGGCGCTGCAACCGCCGTGCCCCCGCGACGAGGCCCACCGGGTGGCGTCGGCGGCGCTGCGCGAGCACCCGCAGGAGATCACCCTCGCCCCGCTGCGCCGGCATCCGCGGGCGGCCCTGCTCCGGCGCATGACCCGGGCGCTCGGGCCCACCGCGGTACTGGTGGCGGGTGTCTTCGCCGCCGGGGCGGCCGTGCCCGGCCTGGCGTGGCTCGGCCCGCCGAGCCTGCTGCTGCTCCCGCTCGCCGCGCTGCTCGGCCTCGACCGCTACCGCAACCTGGGCCACGAGCTCACCAGCCGCCACCTCGTGAGCCGGCAGGGCTCCGTGCAGCGGCGAACCGTCGCCCTGCAGCGGGCCGGCGTGATCGGCTGGACGTTCCGGCAGAGCATCTTCCAGCGCCGGTCGGGGATGGTTTCGCTGGAGGCGATCACGGCGGCCGGCGCGGGCGGCTACAAAGTGCTCGACGTGGGCGCCGCCGACGGCGCGGCGCTCGCCGACGCCGCCGTCCCGCACCTGCTCACGCCGTTCCTCGCGACCGGTCCCGAGCCCGGGCCCTGAGCCGGCCGCGAGTCAGCGACGTCGGCGGGTGCGGGTGCCGAACAGGCCACGGGTGACCTCGCGGCCCAGCGCAGTCGCCGCGGACCGCAGGAACGACTTCACCACGGGCGAGCCGAGCACCTCGGCCACCACGCCCGGGTCCTCGCGCTCCGGGCGCCGCTCGGGCGCCGGGGGCGGCGGGACGGCGA
>NZ_JAAXKY010000194.1 GCF_012911925.1 Pseudonocardia xinjiangensis
GCGGGGGCCCGGCGCACCGGAGCAGGCGCTCCGCCCCGCGCGGCCGGTACGCCCAGCTGCGCGCGGGCCGCCCGGCGATGCCCAGCCGGAGCGGGCCGCCGTCGGTGGGCGGCCGGTGGGCCCTCGCCGCCGATCGCGAGCCCGATCCCACCCGGCGGGCCCATGCCCGTGCCGAGGCGTTCCTCGAACGCCACGGCGTGCTCACCCGCGGCGCGCTGGCCACCGAGCGGGTGAGCGGCGGGTTCGCGGCGGTGTACCGGGTGCTGCGGGCCATGGAGGACTCCGGCCGCGCCCGGCGCGGCTACGTCGTGGAAGGGCTCGGGGCGGCGCAGTTCGCCGTGCCGGGCGCGATCGACCGGCTGCGTTCCCTCTCCCGGCCCGACGGCAGCCCCGCGGGCCCCGATCCCGACCACGGCTACGGCGGAGCGGTGAGGGGCGAGGGCGACGGGCTGTCCCGGGTGGTGCTCGCCGCCGCCGACCCGGCGCAGCCCTACGGGGCGGCGCTCGCCTGGCCCGCCACCGTCGGCGACACGAAGCACCGGCCGGGCCGGAAGGCCGGGGCGCTCGTCGTCCTGGTCGAGGGCGCGCCCGCGCTGTACGTCGAGCGGGGCGGGCGGTCGTTGCTGTCGTTCACGGTCGATCGGGACGAGCTGGCAGCCGCCGCCCAGGCGCTGGCCGGGGCGGTGCACGAGGGCTGGCTCGGCTCGCTGGCCGTCGAGCGTGCTGACGGCGTCGGTTCACTCGACTCCGCACTGGCCGAGGTGCTCACCGAAGCCGGCTTCCGGGTCACCCCGAAGGGGCTGCGCCTGCGCGCCTGAACCGGCTGGTCACGAGTTCTGGCCATTGAAGTACTCCCGTGAGCCGAGCATCCGGCCCACGATCAGCACCACGTAGCCGCGCACGACCTCCTCGAGGTCCAGCGCACCGTCCTCGTGGAACCAGCTGCTGATCCCGTTGAGCACACCGAACGCGGCGAAGGCGGCGAGGCGGGGGTCGGCCGGGGCGAACTCCCCGGACCTCATCCCGGCGTCGATCACGTCCCGGACGCGGCGCTGGTAGTAGCGCCGGTACCCGTCGATCTCGGCGCGGTGCGCCGGGCTGAGCGCGGCGAGCTCGTGGAGCCCGACGATGTGCTCGACGCGCCGGGGCTGCAGGAACTCCAGGTGCGCGCGCACGAACGCCGCCAACCGCTGCCCGGGTGTGCCCGGTGCGTCGAGGAAGGGGAGGTTCTGCTCGTTCAGCTCGCGGGTGACGGTCAGGCACACCGCGTAGAGGATCTCCTCCTTGGAGGCGAAGTGGTGGTACAGGCTGGCCCCGCGGATCCCGACGGCCTCGGCGATGTCGCGCATCCCCACGGCCGCATATCCCTGCTGCGCGAAGATCCGCGCGGCCGCGGCGACGATCTCCGCCCGGCGTACCCGCCGCCGCGCGGCGGGGGCAGGCCCGGTCGACTCCGGTCCGTCCCCCGGCGGGGGCGCATCGACCTGCTCCGGAGCGATCACCGCGGAAGCTCCAACGCTCGCAGCTCGCGCTTGAGGATCTTGCCCTGCGCGTCGACCGGCAGCTCGGGCACGACGTGCACGGCCTTCGGCACCTTGAACACCGCGAGCTGCTCCCGGCAGAACGCCACGATGGCGTCCCGGTCGGGGACGGCGCCGGAGCGCGGCACCACGAAGGCCGTGACCGCCTCGGACCAGACCGGGTCCGGCCGCCCCACCACCGCGGCGCGCAGCACGCTGGGGTGGGCCTGCAGCACCCGCTCCACCTCCTGCGACGAGACGTTCATGCCACCGGACTTGATCACGTCGGTGAGCCGGTCGTGGAAGAACAGGTTGCCGTCGGCGTCGACCCGCACGATGTCGCCGGTGTGCAACCAGCCGCCGCGCATAACGTGCCTGGTCTTCTCCGGCTCGCGGTGGTAGCCGAGCATGACCGACGGTGATCGGCAGACCAGCTCGCCGAGCTCGGCGTCGTTGCCGTCGGCGTCGACCACCCGCGCCTCCAGGTGCGTCACCGGCTTGCCGATCCAGGTGGGGTCGCCGCCGGGGACGTCGTCGAGGGTCGAGAACCAACCGACCGTCCCGAGCTGGGACAGCTCCGACTGCCCCCAGTAGGTGCCCCACCGCGCGCCGGGGGCGGCCGCCGACCACGCCTCCACCACCGCGGGGGTGACCTGGCCCCCGTAGGTGAGGCAGCGGCGGACGGCGCCGACGACGCCGGGCCCGAACGCCTCGGCGCCTGCCAGCGCGAGGTAGAACGTCGGGGTCTGCGCGATCACGGTGACGCGCTCCCGCGCGATGACCTCCAGCGAGTGGGCGGCGCCCGCGCCTGCCGGCAGCACCAGGGTGGCCCCCATCAGCGTGAGCGTGGTCATCGAGCCGAGCCCCGAGATGGTGTGGAACGGCATGACGAAGAGCCAGGTGTCGTCCGGACCGGTCTCCAGGCCCCAGCCCCACGCCGGCGCGGTGGAGATCAGGTAGTTGCGGTGCTGGATCAGCACGCCCTTCGGCGTGGCCTCGGTGCCGCTGGTGTAGACGAGCATCGCGACGTCGTGCTCGTCGACATCGGCCAGGGGCTCGGTGTCGGGCTGGTCGGCGAGGCTCCGCTCGAGGGCGTCGCCGAACGTCAGCAGGGGGAGGCCGGGGGCCGCCGCCGTGACACGGTCGGCGAACTCTCCGGCGACCACGACCACAGCGGGCTCGGCGTGCGCGAGCTGCTCGCGCATCTCCCGCTCCCCGAACATCACGTTGACCGGGCTCATGGCGGCGCCGACCTTCAGCGTCCCGTAGTAGAGGGCGGCCACGTCGATGCCGTTGCGGGCCACCACCGCCACGACGTCACCCCTGCGGATCGAGCGGCTGAGCAGGAGGTGGGCGAACCGGTTGGCGCGACGGTCGAGCTCCCCGTAGGTGATCTGGCTGCGCGCTCCCGCCGTGTCGTAGGCGACGAGAGCGACCTTGTGCGGCCGGGTGCGGGCGTGGCGGCGCAGCTGGTCGCCGATGGTGGCCCGGCCGACCGGGGCGCGGTGCTGCCACGCGATATCGGGCGTCGGCTCCATCAGTGAGTCGTCCTGTCTGCCGTTAGACACTGACACCACGGGCTGTTCCGCTGACCGGCACGTCCGAGATTATCATCTGCGCCGATTGCCTAACCGCGGTTAGGCTATGGGCATGAGCGCTGTGCCCACCGTCCTGGCCGAACCGGAGCCGGGAGCACCGCTCGACTCCCAGGCATTGACCCGCGCAATGGAGCACGCCAACCTGCCCGCGCTCGTGCCGGTGCTCTACCAGCTCACCGGCGACCCGCGCTGGCTCGCCGATCCCTACCGCCCCACCCGCAGCCGGGGGATGGACGAGAACATCGACGGCGGTTTCCCGGAGCGCGTCAGGGCCGAGATCCGGACCGCGGCCGTCGACGCCGTGCTGGCCTGGTCAGCGGGTCGCCCGCCCGCGGTACCCGCGCCGACGGGTGCCACCCTGCTGGAGCTGATGACCCTCGCGGCCGGCGAGCCGGTGCCTGCCGAGTACGTGGCGATGGCCGCGGAGGACATGGGCTTCCGGGCGACGGCACCGCTTTCCGCTCCGGCCGATCCCGGGTTCCGCGCGATCGTCATCGGGGCGGGTGTGTCGGGCATGCTCGCCGCGATCCGGCTCCGCGAGGCGGGTATCGAGTGCGTCGTCCTGGAGAAGAACGCCGACGTGGGCGGCACCTGGCTGGAGAACCGCTATCCCGGCGCGGGCGTCGACACCCCGAGCCACCTGTACTCCTACTCGTTCGCACCGCGCCAGTGGAGCGCCCACTACGGCAAGCGCGACGAGGTGCTCGGCTACCTGCGTGACGTGGCCGACCACTACGGCCTGCGCGAGATGATCCGGTTCGGCACGGAGGTGGCGCACGCCGGCTACGACGCCGGCCGGCAGGGCTGGCGCGTCACCACCACGGCGGGCGAGGAGTTCGAGGCAGACGTCGTCATCACGGCGGTGGGCCTGCTCAACCGGCCGAAGGTTCCCGACCTGCCCGGACTCGGCGACTTCCACGGGCCGATCTTCCACTCCGCCCGGTGGCCCGCCGACCTCGATCTCACCGGCAAGCGCGTGGCGGTCGTCGGGACGGGCGCGAGCGCCATGCAGATCGTGCCGGCGATCGCGGGCCGGGCCGGGCACGTCACGGTGTTCCAGCGCTCCCCGCAGTGGATCGCACCGAACACCGTGTACTTCGAGCGCGTCGGCGACGCCGTCCAGTTCCTGACGGAGCATGTGCCCTTCTATCGCCGCTGGTACCGCACCCGCCTGGCCTGGATCATGAACGACAGGGTCCACCCGGCGCTGCAGGTCGACCCGGAATGGGAGCATCCGGAACGTGCCGTCAACGCCGTGAACGACTCGCACCGGCGCCACTTCACCCGCCACCTGCTCTCCGAACTGGAGGGGCGTGACGATCTGGTCGAGAAATCCCTGCCGACCTACCCGCCGTTCGGTAAACGGATGCTGCTGGACAACGGCTGGTTCACCGCACTGCGCCGCGACGACGTCGACCTCGTCACCGAGGCGGTCGCCGCGATCACTCCCACCGGCGTCCGGGCGGAGGACGGCACGGAGGTCGACGTCGACGTCGTCGTGCTCTGCACCGGGTTCGAGACCTACGAGTACCTGCATCCGATGGACCTGCGTGGCCGGGACGGCCGCTCCATCCGTGACGTCTGGGGGCCCGAGAACGCCGACGCCTACCTCGGCATCGCCGTGGCCGGGTTCCCCAACCTGTTCCTGACCGCAGGCCCCGGTACCGCGCTCGGCCACGGGGGCAGCCACATCACCATCGCCGAGTGCCAGGTGCGCTACATCGTCGAGGTCATCACCAACATGGTGAACTGCGGTATCGGAGCGATCGAGGTACGGCCCGAGGCGTACGCCGACTACGCCCGCCGCCAGGACGAGGCGCACGCGCGGATGATCTGGACGCATCCCGCCATGCGGAACTGGTACCGCAACACTCTCGGCCGCGTCATCTCCGCACTGCCCTGGCGCATCGTGGACTACTGGCAGATGACGCGCCGCGTCCGCTGGGACGACTTCACGACCGAACCCGCCCGCTGACCCGCGAGTCGCCCGAAAACCGCCCGCGAGTCGCCCGGAAAATCCCCGCGAGTCGCCCGGACCGTCAGCGGCGCCTGCGGCTCGGACGGTGCCCGGAGGCGTGCCGTTTGCGCTTCGCCCCTCCCCCACCTCCGGCGCGGTTCACCGCCGGGTCCCCGTCCTGCGGGGTGGCCGGGACGAGGGCAGGCGCGGCCGGGGCCACCACCGGCGCGGGCGGGGACACCACGGCGGGGAGGCGGCTGAACACGATCCGCTGCTGCACGAGCGTCCAGGCGTTGTTCGTCAGCCAGTAGACGAGTATCGCGATGGGGAACGGGAAGAACAGCCCGCCCACGAGCGCACCGAGGGGGAAGATCCACGGCGTGAACCGCATGATCGACGCCGTGGGGCCGTCCGGCGGCTGCTGCTGCGCGGAGTGACGGGCGGAGAAGTGGGTGGCGATGGCGGCCACCAGCATCAGGGGCACCGCGACCACCGCGACGTCGAGCCGCTCGACGTGGCCGCCGAAGGAGTCGAGAAGCTGCTGGGGCATGCTCAGGTACGCCGACAGCGGCGCCCCGAAGAGGCGGGCCTCCAGGAACGAGCGCACCTGGTCGGGCGAGAAGACGTAGTTCGGGATGGCGGCGTTCTGCTCGAACGTCAGGCCGGGGCGGTTGAAGTAGCGCAGCACGTGCAACAGCCCGAGGAACACCGGTATCTGCAGCACGGCCGGGAGGCAGCCGCCGAGTGCGTTCACCCCGTGGGCGCTCTGCAGCGCCTTGGTCTCCTGCATGAGCCGCGGGCGGTCGTCGGCGTACTGCTTGCGCAGCTGCGCGAGCTGGGGCGCGATGGCCCGCATCGCCCGCCCGGAGCGCACCTGCGCGAGGAAGGGCCGAATCAGCAGCGCGCGCAGGGTGAGCACCAGGAAGACCACCGACAGCGCCCACGCGACGCCGCTGGACGGGCCGAGCAGGAGACCGAACAGCTGGTGCCAGCACCACATGACGGCGGAGACGGCGTAGTAGACGGGATCTAGCACGGTGTGCCCCCCGTGCCGGGGACGAGCAGGACGGACGTACGCATGGCGGGACTCCAGGGCAGCCGGGACGGGACTCGTCCGGCGGCGCCACGCGCAGGCGCTACACCGCCGGCAGGAGCTCCGACGGGGCGCGGGACCGGGTGTGCCCGGCGGCGTCCGGGTCGCGCTGGCGGGGCACGGCGCGCCGCGCCAGCGCGCGGTGGTGCTCGCGCACGGCCACGGCGAGCCGGGCGCAGGCCGCTGCGGGAAGTACGAGAGCGGGGCGCCGGGCCAGGCCCCAGGCGCACAGCAGCGCCCCGAGCACGCCCATGAGCAGCGACTGCTCGATCACCACGGCGGTGCCGATGAGCACGGAACCGAGCAGCAACAGGCCAAGAGCCTGCGCCGCCGTCGCCCTCATGCCCGCCACCGTACCGTTCTCGGTGGCGCGAAAGCCGCCAACGGGCCAGGGTGCCGGAACATGCTCACCATCCCCACGGACGCCCGCCCGGAGCTGCGCCGGTGGTTCGCCCCGGAGCGGCCGGGTCCGTTGATCTTCGAGCACGTCGCGCGCACGGGCCGGGGCCGGTGCCGCGTGGACCGCTGGCCGGACCCGCGGGTGGTGCTCGCCGAGCTGCCCGGCAACTACGCGCTGCGCGGAGATCCCGGCTACCTCGCGGACGGGGACCTCGACGACGTCGCGGGGTTCGTCGAGGCGCCGCCGGAGTGGCTGCCCGCACTGCGCGCCCTGGACCCGGCCACGGCCGTCTGGGCCCGGCTGGTCGCCGCACTCCCGGAGGCCGTGGCCGTGCCGCCGCCCGCCCGGGACGTTCGGCTGCTCACCGCGGCCGACGCGCCGGCACTCGCCGCCCTCGACGAGGAGAGCGCCTGGATCCACGAGACCTGGGGCGGCCCGGAGGTGCTCGCCGCCGCGGAGGTCGCGTACGGGGCGACGGCCGGGGGCGGGCTCGCGTCGGTCGCGGTGCCGTTCTACGTGGGCGGCGGCCACGAGGACATCGGCGTGGTGACGGTGCCGGCCCAGCGCAGGCGCGGGCTGTCGGCGGCGTGCGCGGCCGCGCTGATCGCGGATGTCCGGGCGCGCGGCCGCACCCCGACGTGGACGACGTCACCGGACAACACCGCGAGCCTCGCCGTGGCCGCCCGGCTCGGGTTCGTCCCCGTCCGGGACGACGTCCTCTACGCCGTGCGCACGGCCGTCCCCGGCTGACGGGCCGGTCAGCGCTCCTCGGGCACCAGCAGCCCGCGCTGGTACCCCGCCGCCACCGCGGAGGCGCGGTCCCGCACCTCCAGCTTCGCGTAGACGTGCAGCAGGTGGGTCTTCACCGTGGCCTCGCTGATGAACAGCTTCTGTGCGGTCTCCCGGTTGGTGAACCCGGCGGCCACCAACCGCAGCACCTCCAGCTCGCGGCCGCTGAGCTGGTCCTGGGCCGGCGACCGGACCTGGCCCATCAGACGCCCGGCCACGGCGGGCGACAGCACGGCCTCCCCGCGGTGGGCGGCCCGGACGGCCCGCAGCAGCTCGTCGCGGGGAGTGTCCTTCAGCAGGTAGCCGGTGGCGCCCGCCTCGATGGCCGGGAGCACGTCGCGGTCGGTGTCGAACGTGGTGAGCACGAGGACACGCACCGACGGCGAACGGCGCCGTAGCTGCCCGATCGCCTCCACCCCGCCCATCGTCGGCATCCGCAGGTCCATGAGGACGACGTCGACGGGGTCAACGGCCACCCGGGCCAGCGCCTCGGCGCCGTGCCCAGCCTCCCCCACCACCTGCATGTCCGGCTCGCCGTCGATCACGCCGCGCAGGCCGTCGCGGACGACGGGGTGGTCGTCGACGATCAGCACGCGGATCACGTCGGTCATCACCGCACCTCTGCGGGGATCGCCGGAACACTCGCGCTCACTGCTGCCCCCTCGCCCGGCGTGCTCTCCACCGTGAACGTCCCCGACACGCGCCGGACCCGCTGCTCCATGGCCGCCAGCCCGAAACCGCTCCCGGCGTCGGGCTTCGCCCCGGGCCGGAGGACGAAGCCCCTGCCGTCGTCTCGGACGTCGAGCACCACCACGTCGTCCATGTACGACAGCGTGAGTCCGGTTCTCGTGGCCGACGCGTGCTTCCCGACGTTGGCCAGTGCCTCCTGGGCCACCCGGAACAGCGTGACCTCCAGGTCGGGCAGCAGCGGCCTCGGTTCGCCGGTGGTGTCCACCGTGAGCTCGACGCCGGCGGTCTCCGCCCACTTCTTGCCCATCTCGGCGATCGCGTCGGGCAGCTGTGCCTCCACGAGCTGGCCGGGCGCGAGGGCGTCGACCGAGCGCCGGGCCTCGGTGAGGCTCTCCCTGGCCAGCGCGCTGGCGGTGCTGATGTGGCGACGCCGCACGGCGGGGTCGTCGTCGGCGGCGCCTGCCGCCTCCAGCTGGGTGACGATGCCGGTCAGGCCCTGCGCGATCGTGTCGTGGATCTCCCGCGCCAGCCGCGCCCGCTCGTCGAGCATCCCGGCCTCGCGGGCCTGGGCCAGCAGCTGGACGTGCAGGGCCGCGTTCTCCTCCAGCGACTCCGACAGGCGCCGGTTCGTCTCGTTCAGCTCGACGATGATCTCCCGCCTGCGGTGGGACTGCTGGGTGGACAGCGTGCCGAAGTAGGTGAAACCCCCCGCCACCAGAGCGTTGATCACCGTGACCGCCACCAGTCCCGCGATGACGCCCAGGTTGATCTCGTCGATCAGACTTCCGCCGAGCTGCGAGTAGGCGACGAGCGCCGCCGTGGCCGCCACCCCGGCCCAGCGCCAGCGCCCGCGCAGGTAGAGGAACGAATGCATGTACCCGGCCAGGGCCTGGAACCCGTACAAGGGCGACAGTTGCACGAGCACGGCCATCAGGACCAGCAGCCCACCGACGTACACGGCGCCCAGCCGGGGATCCGACGCCGCCACGGGGCGCCGCGTCACGAAGGCGTATGACCAGGCTGCCGCGACGAGCACGAGCGGACCGGTGACCAGCCAGTACCCCGGCGTCGACGGGATCACGGCGGGCGTCAGCACGGTGCCGATCGCCAGCCCGAGATAGGGCACGAAACGTTCCATGAACGAGTCGAACCTGCGTTCGCGGGCGTCGAGCACCTCCTCGGTGCCCGACAGCGGCCCGTTCGCCGGCCCGCAGCCCTGCGTCACCGCCGCACCGCGCTGTGCGCCGCTCATGACCTCACTCCCACCGGAAGAACCTAGCGGCAACAGTGGTCGCCGCCACAGCGATCACCGCCATCACCACCAGGTGCACCGGCGCCGGCCCGTCCCCCATCCAGGCCGCCTGGAAGGCCCCGACGCCGGGCGGCACGAACTCCCCGATCCGCACCAGCGCCTCGGGGAGCAGGAACTTGGGCAGGTACACCCCGGCGAAGAACTGCGTCAGCATGAACGCGACGGCACCGATCCCGGTGGCGAGCCGGGCCCGCGGTGTCACGGCCGCGATCACGAGCCCGAGCGCGAACACCGCCGACGTGCCGAGCAGGAACGTGAGGGCGAACGCGACCGGGTGCCGTGGCGCCGGCACGTCGAGGACGTACACGGCGACGACGAGCATCAGCGCCGTGCCGATGACCACGGTCACGACGTTGATCAGCAGCTGCACCACCAGCACCGCCGCCGGGTGCATGGGAGATGCCGAGAGCCGTCGCAGGATCCCCTTCTCCCGGTAGGTGGCGAGCCCGGTGGGCAGGTTCTGCAGGCCGAGTACGGCGATGTTGATCGCCAGCAGGGACGGCGCGAAGTAGTCGGTGAACCGGAGCCCGCCGAACATCTCGCTGGGCTCACGCAGCGCCGGTACGGCGCCGAGGGCCGCGAGGACCACCGTCGGCAGGACCACCGCAATGAGCAGGGTCATCGGGTCGCGGAGGAACAGCCGGGTCTCCGCCAGCGCGAGTGCGCGCAGCGGACGCGGCGCGCGGTGCTGCGGGGTCGGGGTCGGGGTTGCGGTCGTGGTCTCGGTCATCGGTCGACTCCTCAGTTCTCGGTGGAACGGCCGGTCAGGGCGACGAACGCGTCGTCGAGGGTGGGCTGCTCGAGGCGCAGGTCGATGGCCACGACCTGGTGGCGGGCCAGCGTGGACGTCACCGCGGTCAGCAGGTCGCCGCCGCCTCTGACCTCGACCTGAGGCCCGTTCCGCTGCACCGACGCCACCTCGGGCAGCTGCGTGAGCACCGCGTCCTCGAACGGGACCGACGGGCGGAACCGCAGCCGCTGGCCGTCACTGAGCCCGGCCACGAGCCCGGCCGGCGTGTCGATCGCGATCACGCGCCCCGCGTCGATCACGGCGATCCGGTCGCAGAGCCGCTCGGCCTCCTCCATGAAGTGGGTGACCAGCACGACGGTCACGCCGCCGCGGCGGATCTGTTCGATCGACTCCCAGGCGTCGCGCCGGGCCTGCGGGTCGAGCCCGGTGGTCAGCTCGTCGAGGATCGCCACCTGCGGGTTCCCCACCAGCGCCAGTGCGATCGACAGCCGCTGCTTCTGGCCTCCCGACAGGTTCCCGAACGCGGTGTCCCGCTTCGCCGCGAGACCCCAGCGTTCGAGCAGCTCGCCGGGGTCGAGCGGCGACGGGTAGAACGACGCGTAGAGCTCGAGCGCCTCCCCCACACGCAGCTTCTCCGGCAGCTCGCTCGCCTGCAGCTGGATGCCGAGCACGCGGCGCAGCGCAGCGCGGTCGCGCCCGGGATCCAGCCCGAGCACCGAGATGGAGCCGCCGTCCGGGGAGCGCAAGCCCTCGATGCACTCCACGGTGGTGGTCTTCCCTGCGCCGTTACGACCCAGGACGCCGAAGATCTCCCCCTCCTCCACGGAGAAGGAGACGTCGTGCACCGCGACCTGGTCGCGGTACCGCTTGTGCAGGTGGTCCACCTCGATGACGGGCATGAAACGATCGTGCTGCCCCGCGGGCCCGTGGAGATCGACCGTCGCGGCGGAGTACCCGGCACCCGAGGTGGACCGCCGATCCACCGATCGGTGGAGCGGCGCGACCCGCGCTACCGTCGGCCCGTGCCGGAGGGCGACACCGTCTACCTCACCGGGAAGCGCCTACGCGCCGCGCTCTCCGGCGGGACGCTTCTGCGGGGCGAGCTCCGCCATCCGCAGCTCGCGGAGCACGACCTCGCCGGCCGCACCGTGCTCGACGTCGCCACCGTCGGGAAACACCTGTTCACCCGGTTCGACGACGGCCGCAGCCTGCACAGCCACCTGCGCCTCGACGGGTCGTGGCACCTCTACCGGCCCGGGATGGCGTGGCAGCGGCCCTCCCACCAGGCCCGCGCGGTGCTGGAGACCGCGGAGCGCACCGCCGTCGGGTTCCTGCTGCACGACCTGGAGCTCCTGCCGACCGCTGAGGAGGACCGGCTGGTCGGGCACCTCGGTCCCGACCTGCTCGACCCCGCCTGGGACGACGCGCACGCCGCGGAGGCGCTGCGCCGGTTCACCGCGCGCGGTGCGTCGGAGCTCGGGCTGGTGCTCCTGGAGCAGCGGGTGATGGCGGGCGTCGGGAACCTCTACAAGACCGAGGTGTGCTTCCTGCTCGGGCTCTCCCCGTGGACCCTCGTACGGGACGTCCCGGATGCGGCCGCGGTGATCGCGCTGGCGCGTGAGCTGCTGCTGCGCAACGCCGACCGCCCCCAGCAGTCCACCACCGGTGAGCTGGCGCGGGGGCGTCAGACCTGGGTGTTCGAGCGGGGTGGTCAGCGGTGTCGCCGCTGCGGCACGCGGATCCGCACCGCGGAGCAGGGGGACGGGGTCTACGCCCGGCTCGCCTACTGGTGC
>NZ_JAAXKY010000195.1 GCF_012911925.1 Pseudonocardia xinjiangensis
CGTCAGCCACACGGTGATGGTGCCGTAAGCGGTGGAGCGCACCCGCAGGCGGCTCGGTGGTCCGAGCAGTTCTCCCCCCGGAGTACGTACCGCGGCCTGGACGATGAACTGGCCCGAGCGCGTGACCAACCCCGTTCCGGACGACAGTCCCACGGAGCAGCTCGTCGTCGTGACGCGGAAGCAGCCGTCGCTCGGGCGGTCGAGCAGCCTCATGGCGATCGCGAGCCTGGTCAGCCGGATCACCGGGTTCCTGCGCCAGGTCGCGCTGTTCACGGTGCTGGGCGCCACGATCATCAACGACTCGTACACCCTGTCGAACACGCTGCCCAACATCGTCTACGAGTTCCTGATCGGCGGCGTGCTGACCAGCGTGATGATCCCGCTGCTGGTGCGTGCCCAGACCGAGGACCGCGACGGCGGCGAGGCGTACACCCGCAAGCTGCTCACCCTCGCCGGGATCGCGCTGGTGGTGGCCACCGCGGTCGCCATGCTCGCGGCGCCCCTGCTGACCCGCATCTACATCGGCAGCCAGAGCACGGGCACGGCCGACCCGGCGCTCGCCACGACGCTGGCCTACATGCTGCTGCCGCAGATCTTCTTCTACGGCATGGGCGCGCTGCTCGGCTCGATCCTGAACAGCCGGGGCGCGTTCGGCGCGTTCGCCTGGGCTCCGGTGCTGAACAACGTCGTGGTCATCGGGGTCGTCGCGGTCTACATGGTGGTGCCGGAGGGTGCACGCCTGCTCGTGCTCGGTCTCGGCACCACACTCGGGATCGCCGTGCAGACGGTCGTCCTGATCCCGGCGGTGCGCCGGGCCGGGTTCCGCTACCGCCCGGTGTGGGGCTGGGACCCACGCCTCACCACCGCGGGTGGGCTCGCGGTGTGGGTCACGGCGTACGTGCTGATCGGCCAGGCCGGACTGATCATCACCTCCCGGGTGGCTTTCGCGGCCGACCAGGGGGCGTACGCGGTCTACTCGAACGCCTGGCTGCTGCTCCAGGTGCCCTACGGGGTGCTCGGCGTCTCACTGCTCACGGCGCTGATGCCGCGGTTGAGCCGCTCCGCCGCCGAGGGCCGGACCCACGACGTCGTGGCGGACCTGTCGCTGGGCACGAGGCTCTCCGCGGTGTTCCTCGTGCCGATCTCGGTGCTGCTCACGATCTTCGGCACGGAGGTCGGTGTCGCGCTGTTCGGACTCCGGCAGGCGAACCTCGACGGTGCCACCCTGCTCGGCACCACCGTTGCGGTCTCGGCCTTCGGGTTGCTGCCCTACGGCGTCACGATGCTGCAGCTGCGGGTGTTCTACGCGCTCACCGACAGCCGCACGCCCACGTTCATCCAGCTGTTCACCGTCGCGGTCAAGGTGCCGCTGCTGCTGCTGTGCCCGGTCCTGCTGCCTCCCCACGACGTCGTGCTGGGGCTGGCCGCGGCCAACGCCGTCTCGTTCGTGGCCGGCGCCGTGGTCGGCCAGGTGTTCCTGCGGCGCAAGCTGGGCCGGGTGCCGACGGGGCAGGTGCTGGGGACCGTGGGACGGGCCCTCCTCGCCTCGGTCGCAGCCGGGCTGCTGGCGCTCGGCGCCGTCACCCTGCTCGACCGGCTGCTGACGGATCTGTCGCCGTTGGCACGCGCGTGGATCGAGCTCGCGGTGGCAGCGGTCGTGATGGCGGTTCTGACCCTGATAGCGATGAAACTGCTGCGAGTGCGCGAAATAGACTCCGCGCTCGCTCGCCTCGAACGGCTCGTCGACCGGCGCAAACCTCGGCGTGGGGCCTCCCCCTGACGTACCCTTCGAGTGGGGCGGGAGTGGTTCGCGGTGTCTGGGGAGGTCGTGGAAGTGAGTGAGTTGGCGAGCCCACCGTCGGGTGCGGCGGCGCCATGGGAGGGGGGAGCGCCCACCACCGATGCGGCGCCCACACCATTCGTCCCGGAGCAGAAGCGTCCGGAGGATGCGCCCACGGTTCGGCTGGGGCCGTCTTCGGAGACACCCACCGTTCCCGCGGTCCCGTCCAGCACCATCGCGGGCACCGAGCTCGCCGGCCGTTACCGGCTGCGCACGCGCGTCGGTTCCGATGCAGCGGCGGGCGCCGAGTTCTGGCAGGCCGAGGACACGATCCTGCGTCGTGACGTGGGCGCCACCGTGCTGCGGAGGTTCACCGGCGAGAGCATCTCGGAGAGCGAGGCCGCCGCGCGCGCCGACGAGATCGTCGCGCGCGCCCTGCGCGCAGGCAGTTTCGAGCACAGCGGATGCGCCCGGCTGCTCGACGTCCTGGCTCCCGGCACCGGCGGCATACCCCACGACGTGCTGGGGGTGGCGGTCACCGAGTGGGTGCCCGGACGCAGCCTCGCTGAGGTCATGGCCGACGGGCTGATCAAGCCGATCGCGGCAGCTCGCGCCGTGGCCCCGCTGGCAGCGGCGGCCGAGGAGGCCCACCGCCACGGCCTCGTGCTGGGCTGCGACCACCCGCAACGCGTGCGGATCACCCCGGAGGGGCGTGCACAGCTCTGCTTCGCGCTGCCCCGTCCCAACGTCACCGCCGCCGACGACATCCGTGGGCTCGGCGCGGTGCTCTACACCCTCCTCACCTCGCGGTGGCCGCTGTCGAGCGCCGACGCCGCGCTTGCCGGCCTCGGCGCGGCCGAGCGCTCGCCGGGCGGCTCTCTCGTGCCCCCGTCGGAGCAACGACCGGGCGTACCCGTCGAGCTCGACGCACTCACCCGGGGCACGCTCGGCCCCGCAGGCGCACCCGGCCAGGTGCACACCGCCGCCGCGGTGCACCGCCTCCTCGACGAGGTGGTCGCCGAGCACGACCGCATGGCGCTGTTCCCCCCGGCCGACGACGGCGTCCCCTCCGGACCGGGCGACGTGTGGCAGGACAAGGGGCGCACGGTCACCCCTTCCGACCCGCGACGCAGGCGCAAGCTCGCCACCGGGCTGTCCGCGCTCGCCGTCGCCGTCCTCCTGGTGCTCGGCTACATCGCGGTGCAGCTCGGTTCGGTGTTCTCGGAAGGCGACGCGCCGCCCATCAAGGTCGACGGTGGGGCCGTCTCCGCCCCGGCCGCCGCTCCCGCCGACGCCACACAGCCCGATCCGGCGGCCGCACCGGGCGGCGTGGCGGCGGTTGCCGGCGTCCAGGTCTACGACACCGTGGGCGACCGCGACAACTCCACCCGGGTGTCCCGCGTGATCGACGGCGACCCGTCGAGCGGGTGGAGCACCTTCAGCTACAAGCAGCAGTTCCCGGCACTCAAGCCCGGTGTCGGGGTCATGGTGTCGTTCGCGTCGGCCGTGCAGCTCTCCGAGCTCACGATCGAGTCGCCGAGCGCCGGCACGGTGATCCAGGTCCGCTCGGCTCCCGCCCCGGATGCGGCGTTCGACGAGACCGTACCGATCACCGAGGTCACGCTGAGGGATCACAGCACCCCGGTGTCACTGGCGGGAAGCCAGCCGGTCACCCACGTGCTGCTGTGGATCTCGAAGCTCAGCGGTGGCGGCGACGCCCATTCCAGCGAGATCGACGAGGTGCAGTTCCGCCGCGCCGGTTCCTGATCGGAGAACGCGGCGCAGGACGGCTACCTGACCGTCTTGTCCAGCCACCTGGAAATGCGAGCGGCGACATCCTCCCGGATGGGATTCAGAATGACGCCGTGCCCTTGCTCGGGCAGGAGATCGTACTCTGCGCCCATTTCCTCCGCGAGGGACTCGACGAACTCGTGGGGTACGACCGAATCGCGCTCCGCTCCCAGCAGGTACGCGGGAGCGGTAATACTGCTCACGTCGAGATCAACCGTCCACCGGGTGGCCTCGATGACCGCCCGAGGGGATTCCGGGACGACCAGAGATGCATATCTCTGCGCTTCGTCGTCGCCCACCGCGTCCCAGAACACCTGACGGAGTGCTTCGGCCGGAATGAGCCACATGGTGGCCGGGTCGACCGGCAACGGGATTTCTGCACCGGCATGCTTCCCGGGCACGACGGGAGTGAGCAACACCAGGGCTTTCACGGGATACTTGCTCGCATATGCCAGGGCCGCGAGGCCGCCCATACTGTGGGCGATGAGCACGGGATCATCGGGCAGCCGATCAGCCACCACGCGTATCTCTCGCGTGACATCCATGATGGAGCGTTCACGTGCCTCGGCAGGCGCCAGAGCGTCAGAACCGTGGTGGCCGAACCAGTTCAGACAGGAGGAATGCCATCCGCGGCCGGCCAGATCCCGAGCGACATGCTCCCAGGCCCAGCTCCCCTGGGTACCGCCGTGCACGAAAAGCAAGGAGGGCAGCGAGGACGGCTCTCCGTACCGTTCCACCCGCACGCCTTCAATTTTCTCATCTGCATAGGGCAGGTGCATTCTTGCCTCTTCGCGGTCAGACATCGGACGCCCCGTTTCGGCTGGATCTCTCACCGGCGTTCGCCCACCAGGTACCGCACCGTCCCTCGGACGGGCGCAGGGGAGCGCCTCGCCTGCGGCGATGGCAAGAGTTAGTACGATCGATCGTTCTTTCTTGCTGAGGCTACGATCGCCCGGGTCTACTTGTCAACCATGGACAGTCCGACGCCTGAGCGGGGAGTCACCACCGGGGGTGCCCCCCGTTCTCCCGCATCACGCCGCACCCGGCGATCCGACGGAGAGCGCAGCTACCGGGCCATCATGGAAGCGGCGACCAGCCTGGCCACCGAGCGAGGCCTGGACGGTCTGTCGATCGCGGATCTGGCGGTCGCAACCGGGATGAGTAAGGGAGGGCTCTACGCCCACTTCGGCTCCAAGCTGGAGCTCCAGCTGGCCACCATCGCCGCGGCAGCCGACATCATGAACGCCCAGGTGATCGGCCCCGCACTGAGCGCGCCCGAGCCGATCGCGCGACTACGCGCCTTGTCCGAGAATTTCCTGACCTACGCCCAGCACACGTTCCCCGGCGGCTGCTTCTTCGCGTCTGCCAGCTCAGAGTTCGGGGCCCGTGCCGGTGATGTCCGCGAACTTCTCGTCAACCACCACATCGCATGGACAAGTCTGCTCACCGACATCATCAACGACGCCTGCGAAGCAGGTCAGCTGGACATCCGCGACAAGGAACCCACCCAGCTGGCGTTCGAGTTCGACAGTTTCCTCCACCTGGCCAACGACACCTACGTCCTGCACCGGGACCACGAGCAGATCCAACGCGCCCGCCGGGCCGTTGCCTGGCTCCTGGAGTACCACTCGCCGGACCAGTGCAGGTCGAGCTGAAGAACCACGTGAAGTCCTGCTCACCGAGTCACCGGCACGCCGCTCCTGTTCCTGATCACCACCAGTTCTCCGGAACGGCCACGGGAGGCGGCAGCCGCCACCTAGTCTCCGCCTCGTGTGCTCCCCGGCTCCCACAGACGCGGAGCTGCTGTTCGCGCACCGGGCGGGCGACCGGCACGCGTTCGCCGAGCTGGCTGCGCGCTACCGGTCCCGGCTGTGGGGGCTGGCGCTGCGCACCCTGCGTGATCCTGAGGACGCCGCCGACGCCGTCCAGGAGACCCTCGTGGCGGCGTTCCGGCGCGCCGGCTCGTACCGGGGGGACGCTTCGGTGCGCACCTGGCTCCACCGGATCCTGGTCAACAGCTGCATCGACCGGATCCGGCACGAGCGCAGGCACACCACCGTCCCGCTGCCGGATCGCGACCTCGCGGCCGGCCAGCCCGACATCGCCTCCGAGCTGGTCACCCGGCTGACGGTCGACGCCGCGCTGGCGGCGCTGCCCGTCGAGCAGCGGCTGGCCGTGGTGCTGGTGGACGTGCAGGGTTGGCCGGTGATGGAGGCCGCAGAGCTGCTGGAGGTCCCGGTGGGCACGGTGAAGAGCCGCTGCGCACGGGGCCGGGCGCGCCTGGCGGTGCTGCTCGGGCACCTGCGGGAGGAGGAGCGATGACCGCCGAACACCCCGACCTCGCGGAGCTCGCCGACCTGGATGCCGGGCTGCTCGACCCCGCACGCGCCGCAGAGGTGCGCGCGGCCGCGGCTGCCGACGCCGACTCGACGGCGGTGCTGGACGCGCTCGCCGCCACCCGCGCCGAGCTGGCCGCGCTGCCCGCGCCGGCGGTGCCACCGGAGTTCGCCGCGCGGTGGGATGCAGCCCTGGAGCGCGAAGCGGCCTCCGCCGCCGGGGCTGCTCCAGGCCCCCGGGCCGACCCCGGGCATGCCCCGGCTGATCCCGGTCCGCGCCGCGGGACACCACCTGGCCGTCCGGGGGGGACGTCTCGACCCGGGCGCACCCGCTCGGCACGGCGGTGGCCCCGGCCGTCCGTCGGCGCCGCGGCGGTGCTCGCCGCTCTCGTCGTCGCCGGTGTCGTGTGGAACCGGCCCGCTGCGCCGCCGTCCGTCGATCGTGTGAACCTGGCCGCGGTCGCCCGGGCGGCCGTCGGCGCCACCGATGCCGGCGACCTCGCCGACCCCCGACGGCGTGCGGGATGCCTGCGCGCCGTCGCGCCCGCGCTGGTGCCCGACGCCATGCTCCTGGGCGGCCGCCGGGTCGAGCTCGACGGCCGCGAGGGGGTGCTGCTCGTGCTGGCCACAGGGCGGCTGGGCATCTTCGACGTGGCGGTCGTCGACCCTGGATGCGGGGCCGGAGGCGGCGCGCTGCTGGCGTCCATGCAGATCGGTGGGTGATCCGGCTCACCCCCGGCCGGTGCCCGGTAGCTGCCGGAATGCTCGTCACTGGGATTCTGTTGACAAGCACAGACAAACAGGGGAGGCGTGGCGCCAGTGACCACCGACGAGGTGCGTGAGCTGATCATCATCGGGTCCGGGCCGGCCGGGTACACCGCAGCCGTCTACGCGGCTCGGGCTCAGCTGCGGCCGTTGGTCTTCGAGGGCACTCAGTTCGGTGGCGCCCTGATGACCACCACCGAGGTCGAGAACTACCCCGGCTTCACCGACGGCATCATGGGCCCCGAGCTCATGGAACAGATGCGCAACCAGGCCGCGCGCTTCGGCGCCGAGCTGCGCGCCGAGGACGTCGAGGAGGTGTCGCTGGAGGGCGAGGTCAAGACCGTCCTCGCCAACGGCGTCACCTACCGGGCCCGCGCGGTGGTGCTGGCCATGGGCGCGGCCGCCCGTTACCTGCACGTTCCCGGGGAGCAGCTGCTCCTGGGTCGCGGCGTGAGCGCCTGTGCCACATGTGACGGCTTCTTCTTCCGCGACAAGGACATCGCCGTGATCGGCGGCGGCGACTCGGCGATGGAGGAGGCCATCTTCCTCACCCGGTTCGCCCGATCGGTCACGATCGTGCACCGCCGCGAGGACTTCCGAGCTTCCAGGATCATGCTGGAGCGCGCGAAGAACGAGCCGAAGATGCGCTGGCGCACCAACGCGGAGGTCGTCGAAGTCGTGGGCGAGAACAGCGTGGCCGGCCTGAAGCTCCGCGACACGGTCACCGGCGAGGAGTCCCTCCTGGAGGTGTCGGGCATGTTCGTCGCGATCGGGCACGACCCGCGCAGCGGACTCGTCCGCGACGTGCTCGAGACCGACGAGGAGGGGTACGTCAAGGTCCAGGCGCCGAGCACGCACACCGCCATCCCCGGCGTGTTCGCCTCGGGTGACCTCGTCGACAAGACCTACCGGCAGGCGATCACCGCTGCGGGCTCGGGCTGCGCCGCGGCGATCGACGCCGAGCGCTGGCTGGCCGACGGCCCGGTGCCCAGCGAGCTGGCGGGCGGCGGCTACGGCCAGGTGGCCGAGCAGGTCGCCGCGGTCACCGGCTGAACGAATTCTTTGATCCTCACCGACGAACGGAGATTCCAATGGCCAACACGGTGAACGTCACCGACGACTCATTCGACGCTGACGTCCTCAAGAGCGACAAAACGGTCGTGGTCGACTTCTGGGCCACCTGGTGCGGGCCGTGCAAGATGGTGGCGCCCGTTCTCGACGAGATCGCCGGTGAGAACAAGGACAAGCTGACCGTGGCCAAGCTGGACATCGACGCCAACCCGTCGACCGCCCGGGACTACCAGGTCATGTCCATCCCGACGATGATCGTCTTTCAGGACGGTAAGCCGGTCAAGCAGATCGTCGGAGCCAAGCCGAAGGCTGCGTTGCTCTCCGATCTCGCCGACTACCTGGGCTGATTCGATCCACCCCGAGTACCCCGCTTCCGAAGCCGGAAGCGGGGTACTTGTCTATCACGACACAAACATCGGCCGACACGGCCCGCCATCCCCCATCAGGGAACCGGCAGGGCACAATGAGCGACGATCCGAGCACCGCAGCGACGGTGCCTGACGAACGAGCGAGGAGTGCATGCAGCTGCTGCGCCGAGGTGACAGCGGTCCGGCCGTCGTCGAGATCCGGTCCACGCTGCGACGGTTCGGCCTGCTCGGCGACAGTCCGGAGAGCCCGGGGGACGACCGCTTCGACCACGCCGTTGAACAGGCCGTACGTGCGTTCCAGCAGCAGCGGGGCCTGATCACCGACGGGCTCGTCGGTCCGGCCACCTACCGCGCGCTACGAGAGGCCGGGTGGACCCTCGGCGACCGGATGCTCGCGCTGATGATCTCCGCGCCGATGAGCGGCGACGATGTCGTCGCTCTGCAGGAACGGCTGCTCGAGCTCGGGTACAACCCCGGGCGTCCCGGTGGCGTCTTCGACGAGCAGACCGAGGCCGCCCTGCGGAAGTTCCAGCGTGAGTACGGTCTCGTGCCCGACGGGCTGTGCGGGCCTGCCACGTTGCGCTCGCTCCGCCAGCTCGGCCGCAAGGTCACCGGCGGCCGGCCCCACCTGCTGCGCGAGCAGGAGCTGCTGCGCCAGGCAGGCCCACGGCTGCGCGGCAAGCGGATCGTGGTCGACCCCGGCCACGGGGGGCCGGACCGCGGCATCATGGCGGCAGGTGTCGCCGAGGCCGATCTCATGTGGGATCTCGCCCGTCGGCTCGTCGGCCGGATGACGGCCACAGGTATGGACGCGATGCTGTCGCGGCAGGAGGACACCTGCCCCGCCGAGACCGATCGAGCCGCGTTCGCCAACAACGCGGGCGCCGACCTCGTGCTGTCACTGCACACCGACGCCAACCGCAGCATGCACGCCCAGGGTCTTGCCACATTTCATTTCGGTAACGGCTCCGGATCCACGTCCACAGTCGGCGAAGCACTCGCCGGGTTCATCCAGCGGGAGCTGCTCACCCGCACCGCGATGTACGACTGCCGCACCCAGGGCCGAACCTGGGAGCTGCTGCGGCTGACGCGGATGCCCACGGTGCGGGTCGAGATCGGGTACCTCTCCCACATCGGCGACCGCAAGCGGCTGCTCGATCCGGCGTTCCGCGATGTGGTGGCCGAGGGCATCCTCGTCGCCGTGAAGCGGCTGTACCTGTTGGGTCAGGACGATCAGCCCACCGGCACCTTCACGTTCTCCGACGTGCTTGCCCGCGAGCTGGAGCGCGGAGCGCAGGCCATCTGACCGCAAGATCGGTCAGAACGGACATATCAGGCGCCAGTACATCAACTTTTCGCGATGTACTGGCGCCTGAACCGCAGGACAACGAGGTGCAGGCCCTCGCACCAGCCTGATCCCCGCCGCCCGTCAGCGTCCGCTACAGAGCGCCCTGTACGGGCGTGAGAGCGTCGCTCAGGAGCGGGTGGGTACCTGACGGCGCGGCTGCTCGCTCACACTGGATGCCTGCATCGGGATCGTGATCGTGCCGAGCAACTGTTCGAGCGCGGCCTCCACGTCCTCCTTCCAGGTCATCGCGGAGCGCAGCTCCATCCGTAGGCGCGGGTACCGCGGGTGGGGCCGGATGGTCTTGAACCCGACGCCGCGGAGGAAGTCGGCGGGGATGAGGCAGCCGGGCTCGTCGCCGGGCCGCTGCTCGCCGAACACCTCGATCGCCTTCACACCGCGGCGCGTGAGATCACGCACGACGGCCTGAGCGAGCATCCGGCCCAAGCCCTCGCCCGCGAACTCCGGCATCACCTGCATCGTGGTGAGGAGCACCGCGTCGGCGCTGACCGGACCGGTCGGCAGCTCCGCCGCCCGCGGCGACGCCGAGGGCGGGGCGTAGATCACGTAGCCGGCCGGGACGCCGTCCATGTGGACGATGCGGCCGCACGATCCCCACTCGAGAAGCACCTCGGAGACCCAGGCCTCCTTCTCGAGCTCGGTGGACCCGAAATCCGCGGCTTGCTTACCGAGATGCTCCGACAGCTCCCAGAACACGCATCGACGACACCGCTTGGGCAAGTCGTCGAGATTGTCCAGGGTGAGGGGCGCCATGTGCCACGACAAGAGCAACCTCCGGCGACCAGATCCATGGAGAGAACGCCGCCGCCCCTCGCGCCGACTTCTCGACCATAGATCGATCCAGCAAGGAACGACACCCCGAGTACTGCGACTGGTGTCTCACCTACGACGAACTGAAGGATGTTCCCTCTTCCCGGTTACACTCGATGGGCCGCAGCCCCCGATCGGCGTCCCCGCTGCCGAGGAAATCCCGGGAGGATCCACCGTGCCGCAGTCGGCCGTGCCCCCGTCTCAACGACCGTCCGGCATCGACGCGGCAGCAGCACCGGTGCCGGCCGAGCGCTTCGCCGCTCGCACGGCAGGCATGACCGCATCGGAGATCCGCGCCCTGTTCGCGGTGGCGAGCAGGCCCGAGGTCGTCTCGCTGGCCGGCGGCATGCCCAACCTCGCCGCCCTGCCCCTCGGCGCGCTGGCCGCCGAGGTCGCCGACCTCGTGCAGCGCGAGGGCGAGGTGGCGCTGCAGTACGGCTCCGCGCAGGGAGTGCCCGCGCTGCGCGAGCAGATCTGCGAGGTGATGGCGCTGGAGGGCATCCGCGCCGACCCGGACGACGTGGTCGTCACCGTCGGCTCGCAGATGGCGCTCGACCTCGTCACCCGCATCTACTGCGACCCGGGCGACGTCGTGCTCGCCGAAGGCCCGTCCTACGTCGGGGCGCTCGGCAGCTTCGCCGCCTACCAGGCCCGCGTCGTGCACGTCGCGATGGACGAGCACGGCCTCGTCCCGGAACTGCTGCGCGAGGCGCTGCGCACGCTCGCCGCACAGGGGGTCACACCGAAGTTCCTGTACACGATCCCGAACTTCCACAACCCCGCAGGCGTCACCCTCGCCGTCGAGCGCCGCGCCGAGGTGCTGGAGATCTGCGCCTCCTACGGGGTCGGCGTCGTCGAGGACAACCCCTACGGGCTGCTCGGGTTCAGCGGCCGGACCTACCCGGCCCTGCGCTCCCTCGACCGCTCGGTGGTCTACCTCGGATCGTTCTCCAAGACGTTCGCGTCCGGCCTGCGCGTGGGGTGGGCACTGGTGCCGCCCGCGGTGCGCGACCGGCTCGTGCTCGCCGCCGAGTCGGCCACCCTCTGCCCGCCGAGCTTCACGCAGATGCTCGTGTCGCGCTACCTCACCGGACACGACTGGCGCAGCCAGATCAAGACCTTCGCCGAGGCCTACCGCGACCGGCGCGACGCCCTGCTGGACGCCCTCGACACGTACCTGCCCGACGGTTGCACGTGGAACGTGCCCGACGGCGGTTTCTACGTCTGGGTCACCGTGCCGGAGGGCGTCGACACGAAGGCGATGCTGCCGCGAGCCGTCACCGCCCGCGTCGCCTACGCCTCCGGCACCGGCTTCTACGCCGACGGGTTCGGCAGCCGGCAGCTGCGGTTGTCCTACTGCTACCCGACCCCGGAGCGCATCACCGAGGGCGTCCGCAGGCTCGCCGGCGTGCTCGAGGCGGAGCTGGACGTCATGCGGACCTTCGGCTCGCCTGCCCGGTCCGCGGTCGGCCCCGCGC
>NZ_JAAXKY010000196.1 GCF_012911925.1 Pseudonocardia xinjiangensis
GCCCGGAACGGGCCGCTGCCGCCGCCAGCGCAGCGGCCGAACAGGCCCCCACCGCTGCGGCGCCCTCGCCGGCGCGCCCCGCTCCCGCCCCACCACAGGAGGGGCGGCCCCAGGTCCGGGCGCCCCGGGGAGCCCCCGACACCGGCGGTGGCAGCACCGCGAACGGCGCCGACATCGCGCTGCTCGCGCTCGGCGGCCTCGGGCTGGCCGGGGCCGTCGGCACCGGCGGCATGGCCCTCGCCCGCCGCAGGCGGGACGCGACCCAGGCGTGAGCGTCGAGCACGGCGAGCCCGCCCCGGCCCGGGCCACCGGGCGGGGCGGCCCGCGCCGCCTCCCCGTGCTGGTGGTGCTCACCGTGCTGCTGGCTCTCGCCGGGGCCGGCGCGCTCGTGCTGGCCGGAACCGGAGCCTCCGGTCCCACCCGGGCGGAGCCGGTCCCGGCCGCCGCGTCGCTTGCCCCGGCGGGAGCGGGCGTGGTGGTGGCCCCGGCGGATCCGGTGCGCCTCGACATTTCCGCGATCGACGTGCACACGCCGCTGCTGACGCTGGGCCTCAACCCGGACGGCACCGTCGAGGTGCCGTCGCTGGACACGATGCCGGAGGCGAACCAGGCCGGCTGGTACGACGGCTCGCCCACACCCGGAGCGCTCGGACCGTCGGTGATCCTCGGGCACGTCGACTCCGCGCGCTTCGGCCCCTCCGTCTTCTACGACCTCGCGGCGCTCGTGCCCGGCGATCGCGTCGAGGTGACGCGAACCGACGGCAGCACCGTGACGTTCCAGGTCGACTCCGTCGCCCGCTACCCGAAGGACGCCTTCCCCACCGACGCCGTCTACGGCGACATCGACCACGCGGGGCTGCGCCTGATCACCTGCGGCGGCGAGTTCGACCGGGCGGCGCGCAGCTACAAGGACAACATCGTCGTCTACGCTTCCGCGGTATCCGCTGGGCGAGGCGAGTGAGGACCGTCGACGATCCGACGGCAGCGCCGTCGTTCGAGTCGTTCGTGCTCACCCACGGTCCCGAGCTCGTGGCGTTCGCACGCCGGCTGACCATGGACCACCACCGGGCCGAGGACATCGTGCAGGACGTCCTCGCCCGGATCGGCCTCGCGTGGTCCCGGGTGTCCCGCGTCGACGACGTCCGGGCCTACGTCTTCAAGGCCGTGCTCAACGACTTCCTGTCGTGGCGACGGCGGCTGTCGTCGTCCGAGCGCCCGACAGCCGAGCTTCCCGACCTGGGCCCCGGCGCCGCACCGGGCATCGAGGACGTCGTCGTGCGACGCGACGAGATGCAGGAGGCACTGGCGCTGCTGCCACCGGTCCAGCGGGCCGTCCTGGTGCTGCGCTACTACCACGACCAGCCGGACGCACGGATCGCGGCGCTCCTGGGGTGCCGCGAGACCACCGTGCGCTCGCACGCCCGCCGGGCGCTGACCACGTTGCGCAGTTTCCGGGCCGACCGCACGAGCGAAGGGAGCAGGCGATGACCGACGCGGAGGAAGCACTCCGAGCCGGCCTCCGTGACCCGGCCCTGGACGAGGGCATCTCGGCCGCCGGGCTGCTCGCCGGCGTCCGGGCCCGTCAGGAGCGGCTGCACCGTCGCCGTCAGCACGCGAAGACCCTCGCCGCGGCGGTGGCCGCCGTGCTGGTCGTCGGTGGCACGGCCGTGGTGACCACGACCGCCCGGGAACCGCGGGTGACCCCCGCCCGGCCGCCCGCCGTCGCGCCCGCGGCACCGACCCTGCTCACACCGGATGCCCCGGCGCCTGCCACTCCCCCCGGTCCGGCACCGCCGAACGCGGTGCGGCCGAGACCTGCCGCGCCGACGACCGCGACCACTCCGCTCCCCACCGTCGAGCCGTCACCCGCGGCGCAGCGGTCCCGCCCCGCGCCCGTCACCCGCGTCGCGCCGGCCGAGCCGCCCCGTGCGGAACAGCGCCCCACGCCGACGAGGAGTCCGGGAACCGCGAGCAGGCGCAGCGCCGCGTCCGAGGAACAGCCCGGCTGATCCGGCGTTGACAGGCAACCTTTTAGTTGCCTATTCTCGTTCACGTGCAGGACGACGACACCGTCTTCCACGCCCTGGCCGATGCGAGCCGGCGTGAGCTGCTCGACCGGCTCTACGCCCGTGACGGCCAGACGCTGCGGGAGCTGACTGCAGGACTCGACATGTCGCGGCAGGCGGTCAGCAAGCACCTGGGCGTGTTGGAGGCGGCGGACCTCGTCGTGACGCGCCGCTCGGGCCGGGAGAAGTTGCACTTCCTCAATCCGGTGCCGATCCGGCTGATCCACGACCGGTGGATCGACAAGTACACCGAGCACCGCATCGCGGCGCTCATGGACCTGAAGTCCGAGCTCGAGGAGAAGCGGCCATGACCAGCACCACCGTCCCCACCACCACCGTCCAGGTGTACCGCGTGCACATCCGGGCGACGCCGGAGGCGATCTGGGAGGCGATCATCAGCCCGGAGTGGACCAAGCGGTACGGCTACAACACCCCTTCCGAATACGAGCTGCGGGCGGGCGGTGCGTACCGGTCACTACCCAGCGAGGAGATGGTCGCGCACGGCATGCCCGCCGACTCCGCGGTGGTCGACGGGGAGGTGATCGAGGTCGACCCTCCGCGCCGGTTGGTCCAGACCTGGCGCATGCTCTTCACCCCTGAGCTGGTGGCGGAGGGCTTCACGCGGCTCACCTACGAGATCGAGCCCGAGATGGGCGGGGTCACCGCGCTGACGATCACGCACGACGTCACCGGCGCACCGATCACCGCCGAGTCGATCAGCGCCCCGGCCTCGGGCGCCGGTGGGGGCTGGAGCGTCATCCTCAGCGACCTCAAGACCCTGCTGGAGACCGGCGAGCCCCTCTACCGCTGACCGGAACGGGCAACTCACCCACGGAAACCGGGCGACTCGCGCGGGGAAAACGGGCGACTCGCGGAACCCCCCGCGAGTCGCCCGTTTCCAGTCCGCGAGTCGCCCGTTTCGGGCCCGCGAGTCGCCCGTTCCGGGTGGCTCAGCCGAGCAGGTGGTCGCGCAGCAGCGACTCGGCCGCGGTGGTGCGGCCCCGGGCGGCGAGGAGTCCGGCCGGCACGACGGCGAAGTCGGCGTCCACCACCACGGGCGCGTCGCGCAGGGCGGGCGCGAGCACCGGGTCGCTGCGCAGCGTCGCCACCACAGCGGCGAGTCCGCCCGAGCGGTCGCGCTGACGGAAGACGCCGCCGGAGAGCACGACCAGCTCCACCTCGCGTCCCACGTCGCCGTACACGCGCAGGTGGCGGCGCACGGCGATCACCGAGGCGAGTGCCGCGATCCGGCGGTCCTCTGCGGCGCTGCCCGCATCGCGCGGGACGAGCCCGATCTCGCTCGCCATCCGGGCCACCGTCGGGCCCAGCAGGTCGGCCTCGACCGGGTCGACCACGCCCTCGGCCTGGCCCTCGACGAGCACCCCGCCCGCAGCGGCGCGGACCCCGAGATCACCCTCCACCGTGCGACGGACGGAGGCCTGGTCGGCGGAGTGCACATCGGTGGTGGCGCAGCCGACGTCGACGAGGAGCACGCGGGCGTCGCAGATCCGGGCGAGCGCCGTGGCCGCGTGGCCGACGGCGTCCGGGGTGGCCACGCGCACCAGTCTGCGGAACCGGGGCGCGACGGCCGGCCCCCGGCCGCCGAGCGCGTGCCGCTGGTACAGCTCGCTCAGCGCCGCCCGCGCCGGTCCCGGCGTCAGTTCGCCGCGGCGTGGGAGCACGTTGGCGCACGCCATGACGGTGCGTCCGGTGGCTCTCAGCAGGGCGAGCGCGTCGTCCTGGGCCGCGGCGTTCCCGGCGAGCACGATCGGGGTGCGGATGCGGGCGCGCGCCAGCCGCCCCGCGTTGTGCAGCAGGTCGGCCGGATCGTCCCCGTCGGCGCCACCGAGCAGCAGCACGACGCCGGGCCGGGAGCTGCGCAGCAGCCGGACGTCGGACGGTTCCAGCGGACCCGCGTGCACGTGCACGACATGGGCGCCTGCCGAGCAGGCGACGCGGTGGCCCGCCTCCGTGGCGACCAGCCGTTCGCTGCCGACGACCGCGAGCCGAAGCCCGCCTCCCGCCGACGAGCAGGCGAGCAGTTCGGGCTCGGCTCCGAGGCCCGACGGGCCGGCGGCCGACACGGCGCGGACGGCCGCATCCATGCCGGTGAGCACGTCGCCCGCCGTGGTCGGATGCTCGGCGAAGCCCGCCAGCGCCCCGTCGGAGCGCACCAGCACTGCCTTCGTCCAGGTGGAACCCACGTCGAGGCAGACCGAAGCGGCCTGGTTCGGGGGCGTCACGGCAACCGAGCCTAACGGCAGTGCGACCGGTTGGCGTGAATTGGCGTGATGGTCAACCGCGGGAGCCGACGGTAGCTTTCCGGCATGAACCAGACGCAGAGCGAGCTGGAGGCCCGATGCTCGGACTGATGCAGCACCGTCCCCTCGCCCTGCCGCACGTCTTCCACCGGGCGGAGCAGTACTTCGGGCACAAGACGATCGTCAGCGTCGAGGCCGCGGGCGAGACCTCCATGACCGTCGCCGAATGGGCCGAGCGGGTGCGGCGGCTCGCCACCGTCCTCGACACGCTCGACGTGGGCGCCGACAGCCGGGTCGGCACGTTCTGCTGGAACACCCGCCGGCATCTGGAGCTCTATCTGGCGGCTCCGTGCACCGGGCGCGTGCTGCACACGCTGAACATCCGGCTCTTCCCCGAGCAGCTCGTGTACATCGTGAACCACGCGGAGGACGAGGTCGTGTTCGTCGACCGGTCCCTGCTGCCGGTGCTCTGGCCGCTGGTCGACAAGCTCGAGACGGTGCGCCACTTCGTGGTGATCGACGACGGTTCGGACGCGGAGGTGCCGGAGGACCCACGCGTGCACGACTACGAGGCGCTGCTGGCCGCGGCCACCCCGTTCGCCGGCACCTTCGTGATCGAGGACGAGAGCTCCGCCGCCGCGATGTGCTACACGTCCGGCACCACCGGCAACCCCAAGGGCGTGGTCTACAGCCACCGGTCCGCAGTGCTGCACTCGCTGATCTCGCTGATGGCCGACGGTGTGGGCCTGGTCGAGCGCGATGTCGTGCTGCCCGTCGTCCCGATGTTCCACGCCAACGCGTGGGGCCTTCCGTACGGCTGCCTGCTCGCCGGTTCGAACGTGGTGCTGCCGGGCCCCAACATGACGCCGCAGGCGATCGCGGCGCTTCTCGAGAAGCACCGGGTGAGCGTCACCGGCGGCGTCCCCACCATCTGGATGGGCATGCTGCCGCTCCTGCCCGACCACGACCTGTCGGCGCTGCGGGCGATCCTCTGCGGCGGGTCGGCCGTGCCGAAGGCGTTGTCGGAGGGGTACCGGGAGGCCATCGGTGTGCCGCTCCTGCACGCCTGGGGCATGACCGAGACGAGCCCGATCGCCACGGTGGCCGTCACCCGCAGCCAGCATGACGGGCTCAGCGAGGCCGAGCGGGCCGACGTCCGGGCCCGGCAGGGGCCTGCCGTGCCGCTGGTCGACCTGCGCCTCGTCGACCCGTCCACCGGCGAGACCCAGCCGTGGGACGACACCGCCACCGGCGAGATTCAGGCGGCCGGGCCGTGGATCGCGTCCGAGTACTACCGGGGCGAGGGTGAGGGCGTGCAGTTCACCGAGGACGGGTGGCTGCGCACGGGTGACGTCGCCACGATCGACCGTTACGGCTACGTCCGGCTCGTCGACCGGACCAAGGACCTGATCAAGTCCGGTGGCGAGTGGATCGGCTCCGTCGAGCTCGAGAACGAGATCATGTCCCACCCCAAGGTCGCCGAGGCCGCCGTGATCGCGATCCCGCATCCCAAGTGGGTGGAACGGCCCATGGCGTGCGTCGTGGTGAAGCCCGGCGAGACGCTGACCGCGGAGGAGGTGATCGCCCACCTGGAGCCCCGGGTCGCGAAGTGGTGGATCCCCGACGCGGTCGAGTTCATCGACGAGGTGCCCAAGACCAGCGTCGGCAAGTTCTCCAAGAAGACGCTGCGGGAGAAGTTCGGCGGCTACCAGACGGGCGTGCCGAGCTCCGCGGGCCCGGCCTGACCGGCCACGACACCTACACCGCCAGCCTGGTCTGAAACCGCGATGAAACCGGCGTGAGTCCGGTGGCCCGCACGCTCACCGAGCCACCGAGCACCACGAGACCAGACAGACGGAGCGTCACGATGACCACCACGCCTTCCACGGGGCCGAACATCCTGGATCCCGCGCTCATCGCCGACCCGCGCGGCGGGTTCGACCTGGTGCGGGAGGAGGCGCCGGTGGTGCTCGGGCGCAGCGCCGACGGCACCCCCGCCTGGTACGTCACCCGCTACGACGACGTGCGCGCCGTGCTCGGTGACCCCCGGTTCGTCAACAGTCCGGTCTCGACCGCTGGGACCGACGCCGTGGCCAACCGGGACCAGATGTTCGAGATGCTCGGGATCTCCCGCGAGTTCGTCCCCTACATGACCTCGTCGATCCTGGACGTCGACGGCATCGACCACGTCAGGCTGCGGAAGCTGGTGTCCCGCGCGTTCACGGTGCGGCGCATCAACGCGCTCCGCCCGCGGGTCGAGGAGATCGCCGCTGCGCTGCTCGACGGCCTCGACGGGTCGGTCGACCTGATCTCGGAGTTCGCCTACCCGCTGCCGATCACGGTGATCTGCGAGCTGGTCGGGATCCCGGAGGCCGACCGGCCCCTGTGGCGCGAGATGGGCGCGGCCAGCAACTCGATCGCACCGGGCGCGATGGGAACGGCCGTGCGGCAGATGGTCACCTACACCCACGACCTGATCGACCAGCGTCGCGCCCAGCCGGCCGACGACCTGCTCACCGACCTGATCAGGGCGCAGGACGAGGACGGCGACCAGCTCTCCGACGTCGAGATGGTGACGATGGTCCTGGCCCTGGTGACCGCCGGACACGAGACCACGGCCAACCTGATCGGCAACGGCGCGCTCGCCCTCCTGACCCACCCCGACCAGCTCGAGACGCTCCGCCGCGAGCCCGAGCTGTGGCCGACGGCGGTGAACGAGCTGATGCGCTGGTGCGGGCCGGTGCAGATCGCCCAGCTGCGCTACGCCTCCGCGGACGTCGAGGTCGGCGGCCAGGTTATCGCGGCGGGCGAGGCCGTGCAGGCGGTGCTGGTGTCGGCGAACCAGGATCCCCGCGCCTACGACGAGCCCGAGCGGCTCGACGTGACCCGCCGGCCCGCGGGCCGAGGGGACGGGCACGTCGGTTTCGGCCACGGCATCCACTACTGCCTGGGTGCTGCTCTCGCCAAGCAGGAGGGCGAGGTGGCGCTGCGCAGCCTGTTCGACCGCTTCCCCGCCATGGCACTGGAAGCGGCCGAGCAGACCTGGGCCGCCGTCCCGGGCATGCGCCAGTTGGCCTCGCTGCCGGTGAAGCTCCGCTGAGCGCCCGGGGACTCGTGGTGCCGATCGCCGAGGTCGCCGGCCGGGTGCTCGCCGCCCCACCGTCGTGCGGGACGACCCGGCTGGTGTGCGTCGACGGGCCGTCCGGCTCGGGCAAGACCTCGCTGGCCACCCGGCTGGCCGCGGCGCTGGGCCACCCTCCCCTGGTGCACATGGACGACCTCTACCCGGGCTGGGACGGCCTCGCCGACGCCGTGCCGCTGCTGCACGACCGGGTCGTCGCCCCGCTCGCTGCCCGGGCGCCGGCGCGGTACCGCCGCTACGACTGGGAGCTCGGGGCCTACGCCGAGGAACACGACCTGGGGGTGCCGCCCCTGCTGGTCGTCGAGGGCGTGGCGTCGGGAGCCCGGCCGGTCCGGGACTTCACGACGCTGCTGGTGTGGGTGGAGGCACCGCGGACCGAACGCTTCCGCCGCGGCATCGAGCGTGACGGCGAGAGCTACCGGCCGCACTGGGAGCGCTGGGCCCGGCAGGAGGCGGCGCACTTCGCCGAGGACGGCACCCGGGCCCACGCCGACCTGCGGGTGGACGGCGCCCCGTCGGTCCCCCACGACGTGGAGACCGAGCTCGTCCTGCTCTCCTGACACCCGCCGTCCGTCCGGCGCTGTAAGACTGGGGCCGATGAGCTTGCCGTTCCCCGCACCGACGGATCATCGAGCGACGCATGCGGACACGCTGCTCAGCTACCTCGACTACTTCCGCTCCGTCATCGTGGACAAAGTTCACGGGCTGCCCGATGAGGAGCTTCGTGCCAGCCGTCTCGTCTCAGGCTGGACACCTCTGGGCTTGATCAAGCACCTCACCTACGTCGAACTTCGCTGGATGGTGTGGGGCTTCGCCGGCGAGCGGGTCGAGCATCCCTGGGCCGACTCCCGCAACGGTCAATGGTTCGTCTCCGAGGACGAGCGCCCGGTCGATCTCATCGATGACCTGCACCGTCAGGCGGCCCGCACCCGCACGATCGTTCGCGACCACCGGCTGACCGACCGCGGGCAACCCGGTCCACGCTGGCCGGACACCGAGCCGGCAACCCTCGAACGCGTCTTGCTGCACCTGATACAGGAGTACGCGCGCCACGCCGGCCACCTCGACGTCGTCCGAGAACTGATCGACGGACGAATCGGTGAGTAGGTACGGACCCTACGGCTCCAGCGACAGCTCGTAGAGGCTCACCATCACGCGCCGCCCCTTTCCCCACTGCAGAGCAGTCGCCGGGACCTCGACGTCGCCGCAGAACAGGAAGCCCGCGTTCTCGTAGTAGGCGCGCAGGGAGGCGTTGGTGGCGGAGCAGTCCAGGCGCAGCCGGTCGCGGCCCCGTTCCCGCGTGGCGCTCGCCGCCCAGCCCAGCAGCTCGGTACCCAGCCCGGCCACCTGCCGGCGCACGGCGAAGCGGTGCAGGTAGCCGGCGCGCCCGTCGTCGGGCCACAGCGGGTCGGACCACTGCAGGGTGACGGTGGCGACGGCGGCACCGGCGCGCTCGGCGAGCCACACCTCGCCCGACCCGAGCGCCGGCTCGATCCACTCGGTGCGGAAGGCAGCGGGCCACTGCTCCACGCCGCGAGCGGCGAGCCAGCGGGCGGCGTCGTCGAGGACGGCGAGCACGGCGGGTCCCTCGTCCGGCTCAGCCCGCCGGATCCGCATCGGTTCCATCGAGTCGATCTTGCCTGTGGCTACGAGAGGGCCGCCAGGAGTTTCGCGATGTGGGCCCCGCCCGCCGCGAGCGCCGGCTGCGGGTCACCCCCGGTGCCGACGTGGGTGAGCACCACGCGAGCGCCGTGGCCGGTGCCCTCGGTCAGCTCCCAGCGCAGCCGGCCACCGGGTTCGGCGTCGTGTTCGAGTACATCGCCGTCCCGGAGGGCGCCGGGTGGCGCCTGCGCCGACAGGACGGCCCACACCTCGTCGGCAGGCCGGGTGAGCTGGCGCTCGTAGCGGACGCGCCATCCGTCGGCGGTGGTCTCGGCCGATCCGGCGTCGAGCCCGAACTGGACGACGAACTGCTCGTGCAACGCCACGTGGTCCACACCGGGGTCGGTGCCGGGGCGCCCCTCGAGGGCGAGGTCCAGCGCCGCGATGCAGACGTGCCAGCCCGAGGCGAAGCTCGCGGCGCCGGGACGGTCGGTGAACGTGACCACGAGGACGAGCCGCGTGCCCGCGCCGTCCGGGTGGAGCTCCCACCGCAGGTGCTGGTCGTCCCAGGTGTAGGCGAACAACCGCGGCGGGTCGAGGTCGGTGACCGTGCCGTCGGCGCCGAACCCGAACTCCACCACGCCCCCGACACGCAGGTCCGGCGTCATCGCGGCCGGGAACCAGTCGGCGAGCCGCTCGGGTTCGGTGACCGCCCGCCAGACCTTCGCCGGCGCGTGCCGCAACCGGCGCTCCATGGTCAGCACCGACCGGCCGTCGACGGTCTCCAGCTTCTCGCGCTGTGCTGATGGTTCGCTCGCACGCTCGCTCATGGTTCCTCCCGTGGCTCGGCATCCAGGTGGCGTTCGAGGGCGTCGAGCCGGTCGGCCCACATCCAGCGGTACGGGGCCAGCCACGCGTCCACCTCGGCGAGCGGGGCGGGATCGAGCTCGTACCACCGGCGCTGGGCATCGACCCGCACCGTCACGAGGCCGGCGTCGCGCAGCACCCGCAGGTGCTTCGACGTGCCGGGCTGGCTCAGGCCGAGCTCCGCGGTGAGCTCCCCGACCAGGCGCGGGCGTTCCCGGAGCAGGTCGAGGATGCGTCTGCGGGTGGGCTCGGCGAGCACCTCGAACATCACGACGCGAACATACCTATTGGGCTATATAACTGCAAGAGCATTTTCACTGGTAGGCGTCGGGCCGACGCTCCTTCAGATGGGCGAGCACCCGGCGTGCCGCCGATACCGACCCCTCGACGTCCACCTCGGCCACCGCGATGCCCGCCTTCGACCACGTACGCGCCAGGATCTCGCCGTCCGGACCGACCACCTTGGCCTGGCCGAGGAACCGCATCCGGCCGGCACCGCCGGTGAGGTTCGACGACACCAGCACCACCTGGTTCTCCGCCGCCCGCGACCGGTCGTAGAGATCGAACAGCTTCGCCTGCCTGTCGTCGGCCATGCGGGACGCGCGGTTCGTGATGCTCGTCGGCCACGCCGACAGGCACGCCAGGATCTGCGCCCCGTCGAGCGCGAGAGTGCGGGCGGACTCGGGGAAGGTCTTGTCGTAGTCGACGAGCATGCCGAGCCGCCCGACCGGGGTGTCCACCGCGCGGAACTCCGAGCCCGCGGCGTAGACCCGGGACTCACCGGGCGGCTGGTGCACCTTCCGGTGCAGGCCCAGCACGCCGTCGCCGCAGACACACGCCGCGGTGTTGTACCGCAGGCCGGCGTCGGCCTCGCAGAACCCGACGCAGACCACCATCTCCCTGGCCAGCTCCGCGACCGCCGCAACCTCGGGGCCGGCCGGGTCGAGTGCCGGCGGCAGGGCGGTGGGGTCGGGATCGGTGATGTCGTCGAGATATCCGCCGAGTGCGGCATCGGGCAGGACGAGGAGCTGAACGCCGTCACGGCGCGCGTGATCCACGATCGTCGCGACGCGGGACAGGTCGAACGCCAGGTCCCTCCCGAACCCGGCCGCAACGGCGCCGATCCGGATCGTTCCCACGGCCTCGGGCTTCAGGCGGCCGCGGGGCTCGGAGCCGCCGCAGCGTAGGTGTCGGGTCGCAGGTCGCGCAGGAAGCCCATGACGCGGCGGGCCGACTCCACCACCGCCGCGACGTCGAGTTCGGCCACCGCGGTGCCGGCGGCGAAACCGGTGGTGGCGAGCACCTCGCCACCCGGGTCGACGACCTTGGCACTGGCCGCGAACCGCAGCGAGCCGAACGTCCCCATCTGGTTGGACGCGAGCCAGACGATCTGGTTCTCCAACGCCCTGGCCCGGTCGAAGAGGTCGAAGCGGCGCATCCACCGGTCCTGGGCCGGGTCGGGATGGGCGTTGGTGGCGCTCAGCGGCCAGGCCGAGACCGAGACGACGATCTCGGCGCCGTCGAGCGCGAGGGCCCTGGCCGCCTCGGGAAAGGCCTTGTCGTAGCAGATCTGCATGCCCAGCCTGCCCACCGGCGAGTCGAACGCCGCGAAGCCGTCGCCCGCGCGGTAGCTCAGGTCCTCGCGCAGCGGTTGGTGCACCTTGCGGTAGTTCGCGAGCACGCCGTCGCCGGTGACGCACACGGCGCTGTTGTAGCGGGCACCCGCGTCGTCCCGCTCGCAGTAGCCGGCCACCACCACCATCTCGCCGGCCAGCGCGGCCAGGCGGCGGATCTCGGGACCGTCGGGA
>NZ_JAAXKY010000197.1 GCF_012911925.1 Pseudonocardia xinjiangensis
GGGCGGGCCTCGTCGATCGGATGGCCGGCGAGCAGCCGGGCCGCGGTGACCGTGTTGCGGAGCAGCCAGACGTCGGTCACGGGACCGACCCCACCGGGGACCGGGGTGATGGCGCGGACGCGGGGAGCGACGGAGTCGTAGTCGACGTCACCGACCATGTGCACCCTGCCGTCGGCGCCTGCGGCCGGGTTGATGCCGACGTCGATCACCACGGCGTTCTCGCTGACGTGCTCGGCCTTGATCAGGCCGGCCTTGCCCGCCGCGACGATCAGGACGTCCGCCCAGCGGGTGTGCCTGCCGATCCCGGTGGTCCGGTCGGCCCACTCGTCGACCGACACGACGGTCGCCTGCCGCTCGTAGCCCAGCGAGATCGCCGGCTTGCCCACGTTGTTGGACCGGCCGACGACGACGATCAGCGACCGGTGGTAGAAGTCCGCCCGGTCCTCCCCCACGGAGTCGAGCCAGGTGTCGAGGAGGTGGAAGCACGACGCCGCGGTGGACGGCACGAAACGCGGCACACCGAGGGCGAGAAGTCCGGCGTTCTCCGGGTGCACCGCCTCGATGTCCTTGCGGGGCTCGATCGCCCGGAAGACCGCGGTCTCGTCGATGTGCGGGGGCAACGGACGGAGTACCAGGATCCCGGACACGCCGGGGTCGGCGTTGAGCTCGGAGATCCTCGCCATCACCTGGTCCTGCCCGGCGTCCGCGGGGAGGACCTGCGGCGAGTAGGCCACGCCGAACTCGTCCGCGAGTCGGTGCAACCGCCGCTCGTAGGCGGCCGAGCCGTACTCCTCGCCGACCACGACGGTGGCCAGGCCGATTCCGAGCCCCTCACCGTGGAGACCGGCCACGTCCGCCTCGAGGCTCTGCTTGAGGGCGCGGGCGCACGCGCGCCCGTCGATGACCTGGACATTCATCGGTGATGAACTCCTCGGGTGGTATCTCCCACGGACCGGGTCGGTTCGACGAGCTGTGGTGACAGCTCCGGCCGGCCCGTGGGAGCGTTCGGGAGCACCGGTGGCCCGGCGCGGGGAGGGATCAGGACAGCTCGGCGAGCCAGCGCTGCCGCCATGACTCCGTGCTCTCCAGGTCGTTGAACGTGAAGACGTGGAAGCCCTGCAGGTTGTTGTCCGACTGGGCGAAGGCGGGAACGAGCCGCTCGACCAGCTTGTCGGGGCTGTACCCACCGGGCAGGAAGAAGCGCCAGAACATGTTCTGCTGCTTCTTGAGGAACTTCGCCGACTGACCCAGGCCGAGGCCTGCGGAGATCCGGATCAGCTTCTGGCGGCTGACGGCGCCGGGAATGCCGACCCGGATGGGCAGGTCCACGCCGTCGGAGTGCACCTTGCGGGCCCAGCGGATCGTCGTGTTCGCGTCGAAGCACAGCTGGGTGATGACCTGCGTGGCGTGCGGAGCCTTGGCCTTGAGGGCCTGCTCGATCAGCTCGTCACTGATGGTGCCGTGGCCCTCGGGGTAGCCGCCGATCCCGACGGTCGAGAACGGGTGCCCGATCTCCTCCAACGCCTCCAGCAGGCTCAGGGCGTCGGGATACTTCCCGGCCTCCCGCGCGTCCCCACCGATCACGAAGACGCTGTCGGTGCCCGCCTCGCGCAGCCGCGCGACGATGTCCCTGAGGTGGGCGCGGTCCTCGACCTGGCGGGCAGCCAGGTGGGGTGCCGCCCGGTAGCCGTGCTCACAGAGGTTGACGGCGAGATCGACGGTCGGGCCGAGCCCCTTCGCCTCGGTCGTGGTCACCGTGAGGGGCACGTTCGTGGGCACGTGATCGAGCACCTTCTCCTCGGTGCTCGCGAACGGGAGGATCTCGTAGGTCGCGGCGCGCAGGGCGGCGGCGACGGCCTGCCGGGCGGACCTGGCCGCCGGGTTCGAGTTCTGCTGATTCGCCACCGCCGCCGTCACCTGCGCCGGTAGCTGGTGCGGGCGAACTGGACGAAGGGCACCGGCGCGACGGTCGCGCGGATCGGCCAGGTCCGGTGCTCCTCGACCTGCGGTTTCGCGGAGTTCGGCTCCTCGCCCCAGACGACGGTGACCTCGGTGCCGGGCTCGGCGTGCTCCGTGGCGATGGTCGCCAGCGAGACCATGGCGCGTTCGTTGGCGATGTAGCCGCAGTCGAGCGAGATGCCGATCTGCTCGCCGTTCACCAGGACCTTGTCCTCCTGGTGCAGCGCGTACCGGATCTTCGGCAGGTCGAAGTACTTGGCGCCGAGGCCCTTGCCCAGCAGCGACCCGATCGCCGCGGTGACGTCGTCGTTGTTCCAGACCAGCGTGACCTTGGTCCGCGGCGGGTTCTTCGCCAGCTCCTCGAGGGCCGCGCGCCCGACGAACTCGTGGTCGAACTTGACGTTGCGGGCGTAGCCGATGTCGTACGGGGTCAGGTAGTAGTCCGTGATGTCGTCCGAGTCGACGCTGCCGCCGATCGCACCGACCGCGGAGGCGGGCAGCCACTCGCGATACTCCTGGAGCAGCGGGTCGTCCCCGAAGATCGCCGGGAGCGGCGCCGGGACCCAGCCCGACTCGAGGTTGGCGGTGGAGTACGCCTTCGCACCCGCTCGGACCAGGCCGTGGCCCGCGCCGGCCGCCAGCAGCGCCGCGAGGACGGCCTCGCCGTCGGCCCACGGCCCGAACAGCTCGAACCCGGGCTGACCGGCCATGCCGTGGCGCAGCCCGCGCACCGCGTGCCCGGCGATGTCGAAGTCCGCCATGTTGAAGAACTTGGTCTCCGGCAGCGCGGTACCGGTGGCCTGCTCGAGCACTGCGGCCGCGCTCGGGCCCTGCAGCTCGTAGCGGTAGAACTTCGGCGGCCCGGACGTGCGGACGGCCGAGTTCTCGTCCCGCTCGGCGACGACCCGGTAGTCCCCGCGCTCCAGGTGGAACAGCACCCAGTCGATCACCATGGGGTGACCGACGAGGTCGAACAGCTCGTCGTCGAGGTGGAAGAGGATGGCGTCGCCGATCAGCCGGCCGCCCGGGTCGACCGCGACGAACTGCTTCGCCTTGTTGACGCCGAAGCCGGCGAAGGAGTTCACGGCGAGGTCGCTGAGGAGCCTCAGCGCGTCCGGGCCCTCGAGGAACAGGTCCGTCATGTGGTGCGATTGGTCGAGCAGGGCGCAGGTCTCGGCCCAGGCACGCTGCTCGGAGCGCCAGTTGGTGAACTCCGGGGCGACGGGGAACGTGTGGGCGCTAGCCGCGGTGTTGCGCAGCAGATCGACCGGGTTCCCGACGCGGGCGATGGCCGCAGCAAGACTCTCGGAAGTCATGATCGTGTGCGAACCTTTCCTCGGGGCCGTATGCCGGGAGCACCGCCTGCGAAGCCACCTCTACGGGGCCGCCGGGCCGGGTTCCGGACCTCCTACGACGCTAGAAAGACGCTCGTCACCAGGGATGACGCGGATGACTGGAGCCGTACTGGCGTGCTGTCTCGGCCGGTCCAGGACAACTGACGTAGACGCTCCCCAGAGGTGACCGCCTACGTCGGATGACGGCGTCGCGGCCGCGACGGACGGCCGAGCATCGACGGACCGACCGCCGATCCGCTCGGTCGCAGGCGCAGGGCACGATCGCTGGTGCTGCGGCATCCGCAGACCGCCCGCGGAAGGACGACACATGCTCGGCGCACCGGAGCCCTGGGGGCGGTTCGACGACCTGATCAGCGGCACCGCCGTGCGGTTCACCGGCGTCCGTCAGGTCCTCAGGGCCGACCGGCCCGACGAGGTCGTTCCGGTTCTGGACGAGGTGGACCGGGTGACCCGCGCGGGGCAGTGGGCCTTCGGCTTCGTGGCCTACGAGGCGGCGTCGGGTCTCGAACCCGGCCTGACCACCCACGCGCCGGTGGACGGCCTCCCCCTGGTCTGGTTCGGCGTCGTCGACCGCCCGGAGGACGTGGCGGTGCTGAACCCGGCCGGTCCCGCGGTTCCCGCCCTGCGGTGGGTGGGCGAGTGGGGCCCCGACGCCCACCGCACGGCCGTGGAGCGGGTACGCGACCGGATCGCCGCGGGTGAGACCTACCAGTGCAACCTCACGACCCGGCTGCACGCCGCGGCGCCCGCGGGCCTCGACCCCGCCGACCTGTACCGCGAGCTCGTTCACGGTCAGCGCGGCGCGCACAACGCCTACCTGGACCTGGGCCGGTTCGTCGTGGCGAGCGCAAGCCCCGAACTGTTCCTCGAGTGGCGCGACGACCGGATCCTGATGCGCCCCATGAAGGGGACCGCCGGCCGCGGGCGCACCACGGCCGAGGACGAGGCCGCCGTCGTGCGGCTGCGGGGCAGCGAGAAGGAACGCGCCGAGAACGTCATGATCGTCGACCTGGTCCGCAACGACCTGGGCCGCATCGCCGTTCCCGGCAGCGTGACGGTGCCGCGCCTGTTCACCGCCGAGCGCTACGAGACCGTCCACCAGCTCACCTCGGACGTCACCGCGCAGGTGCGCCCGGACGTCGCGTTGACGGACCTGTTCCGCGCCCTCTTCCCGTGCGGTTCGGTCACCGGCGCGCCGAAGGCCCGCACCATGGAGCTGATCCGCGAGCTCGAGAGCGGACCGCGGGGGGTGTACTGCGGGGCCGTCGGGATCGTCGGTCCGCCGAGCGCCGAGGTGCGGGCGCGGTTCTCCGTGGCGATCCGCACCGTGCTCCTGGACCGCACGCGGCAGCGGCTGGACTACGGCACCGGGGGCGGGATCACCTGGAGCTCCCGGCCGGCCGAGGAGTACGCCGAGGTCCGGGCCAAGGCCCGGGTGCTCGACGCACGCCACGACGACTTCCACCTGCTGGAGACCCTCCACCACGACCCCGCCCGGGGACTGCGCCACCTCGACGCCCACCTCGCCCGGATGGCGGACTCCGCGCACTACTTCGGGTTCTCGTTCGATCAGGCCGCGGCGCGCGCCGTACTGGACACCCGGCTCCGCGAGGTCGGCGAGGCCCGCGTCAGGCTGCGCTGTCGCCGCGACGGGACCCTCGGCGTCGATGTGTTCGACCCGCCTCTCCCCCTCGGTCGTCCCGTGCGGCTCGTCGTCGACCCGGAGCCGATCGACACCACCGGGTGCTGGTCGCGCCACAAGACGAGCAGGCGCGACCCGTACGACACGCGACTGCGCCGCCACCCCGGGGCGGACGACGTCGTCATCGTCAACGAGCGCGGCGAGGTCACCGAGGCCTGCACGGCGAACGTGGCGGTCCGCCTCGACGGACGGTGGTGGACCCCGCCGCTGGGCGGCGGTTGCCTGCCCGGCGTCGAGCGGGCGCACCTGCTCGCTGCGGACCGCCTGCGTGAGCGCGTCCTGCGCCCGGAGGACCTCGCCCGGGCCGAGGGGCTGGCCCTGCTCAACTCGCTGCGCGGATGGCGACCGGCCCACCTCGTCACGGGCAGCGCCGTCGCTACGGGCGCGGCCCGCGACCACCTGGTACGGGAGAGCTGAGCCCGACCCGGTCCACCACCCCCACCGCGTCCGCGGACGCAGCGACGTCGTGGACCCGCACCCCCCAGGCTCCCGCCTGGGCGGCGAGCACGGTGGTGGCGACGGTCACCGCGTCGCGCTCGCGAGCGGGGCCGCCGGCCCTCGTCCCCGCGAGGGCCTCGGCCAGGAAACGCTTCCTGGAGGAGCCGACGAGGACGGGGAAGCCCAGGGCGACCAGCTCGCCGAGCCGGGCGAACAACGTCCAGTTGTGCTCGGCGCGCTTGGCGAACCCGAAGCCGGGATCGAGGATCAGCCGCTCGGGCGCGACCCCGGCCTCGACCGCGTCGTCCACCCGCATCAGGAGCTCGGTGGTGACGTCGCGGACGACGTCGTCGTAGACGGCCGCGGAGTACATGTCCCGGCTGGCGCCCCGTGAGTGGTTCAGCACCCACGGCACCCCCGCCGCCGCGACGACACCGGCCATCGCGGGATCGTGCAGACCGCCGCTGACGTCGTTGACCAGGACCGCTCCCGCGCCGACGGCGGCCTCCGCCACCGCCGCCCGCGTGGTGTCGATGCTGACCGCGATCCCGGCCGCCGCCAGCCGCTCGACCACCGGAACGACCCGGCGCAGCTCGTCGCCGACCTCGACGCGCTCCGCGCCGGGCCGGGTCGACTCGCCACCGACGTCGACGTAGTCGGCTCCCGCCTCCCACATGAACGTGCCGTGGGCCACGGCCGCGGCCGTGTGCTCGTAGAGACCGCCGTCGGAGAACGAGTCGGGCGTGACGTTGACGATGCCCATCACCAGGCACCGACCGGCGCGGGGCACCGCGCCCCGCGGGGCCGACGCCCGGCAGGGCAGGTCGATCGTCATCAGCTACTCCTCGCGGCTACGCCCGAGCCGTCGGCGTTCAAGCGGGCTGGGCGACCCGGTTGTCGAACAGGGCGAGTCCGGCGGCGGTGTTGGACGCCGGGACGTGGTAGGCCGAGTGGACCTTGCGGACCTGCTTGTGGAGAGCGCCCCGCATGACGAGCCACATGATCAGCTCGATGCCCTCGGACCCCGCCTGGCGGATGAGCTCCTCCCGGCTCAGCGACGCGAGCTTCTCCGGGTCGTTCTCGATCGCATCGAGGAACATGTGGTCGAACGTCGGGTTGATGAAGCCCGCCCGGGCGCCCGCGAGCTGGTGGGACATGCCGCCGGTGCCGAGGATGCCGACCGTCCCCGCGCCCTGGTAGCTCGCGATCGCCCGGCCGAGGGCCTGGCCCAGGGCGTAGCAGCGGGCAGCGGTCGGCTGCGGGTAGCGGATGACGTTGACCATGATCGGGATGACCGGGCACGGCCAGGCGTCGCCCGGCTCCGGCGTCCACACCGACAGCGGCACGGTGAACCCGTGGTCGACGTCGAGCTCCTGGAAGACGGTCAGGTCGAAGCCCTCGTCCACCAGGTTCTCCAGCAGATGGAACGACAGGTCGGGATCGCCGACGACGTCCGGGACGGCGCGCCGGCCGAAGCCCTCGTCCGCGACGCGGTACGTCTCGGCGGTGCCGATCGCGAAGGTCGGCACGATGTCGAGGTCGACGCCGTTGGCGTGGTCGTTGTAGACCAGGATCGCGACGTCAGGGGTGTTCCGGGCCAGCCATTCCCGGGCGGGCCGATAGCCCTCGAACAGCGGCGCCCACACCGGCTGGTCGATCATCCCGCGGTCCATCGCGGCGCCGATCGACGGGACGTGCGAGGTCGCCAGACCCCAGATCACCTCAGACATCGGTGCGCCCTCCTGCCAGCATCGCGGCCTTGAAGTCGTCCTCGGACATCCCGGTGAACACACCGCCGAGGTACTGCATGGAGCGTCCGTCCATCATGGCGAGCTTGTAGATGTAGAAGATGCTGCCTCCCAGGTCGAGCATCGCCTGCCAGTCGCGCTGCAGGATGGCGGTCGTCTGCTCGTCGGAGAGCCGGAACCGCGCGCAGTAGGCGGTCTCGTCGGCCAGGAACTCCGTGCGGGCACCCGCGTCGGTCAGCGACATGAACAGCTTGTTCATGTTGTGCCCACGTCGGCTGGTCGGGCCGTCGAAGACGTAGGTTCCCGGCAGGTCCGGCCTGCTCTGGCTGGTCATGTGAGGCTCCCTCGGTCGGGCCGCGTGGACGCGCCGCCGACGATATATACGTCCGACGCTAGGGCCGTGGCTCGTTCGGGCCATCGCGCTGTTGTCGTGACTCGCCGTACGTCGCATGACGTAGTGCGACCGGCCGGTCCCGGCCGCTCGTCTCGCGCCATTCCACGGTGCCGCCGGGCATCGCCGAATCCGTAGCGTGAGCCACGATGGCCGTCGACCCCACGTCTGGCCGTGCATCAGCGCAGAACACGCAGACCGAGAACGGTGGCAGATGAGCGCCAAGAACCTTCAGGAATTGCTGGACGAGTCCGGGAACACCGTCGAGTTGCTGCGCAACTCCAAGCTCGGCGCCTACATCTACCCGGTCGTGCCCGCCGAGTTCACCAACTTCCGCCGCGAGGTGATCGCCTGGCAGAAGACCGCGGTGCTGTTCGACCAGTCGCACCACATGACCAACCTGTGGGTGTCGGGCCCCGACGCACTCAAGCTCTTCACCGACACCGGCATCAACAGCACCGCGAAGTTCCCGGTCGACTCGGCCAAGCAGTTCGTCCCGGTCTCCCCCGAGGGCGGCGTGATCGGGGACGGCATCCTGTTCCGGCTCGCCGAGGAGGAGTTCGTCTTCGTCGGCCGCGCGCCGGTGGCCAACTGGCTGCAGTTCCAGGGGAGCACGGGCTACAACCTCGACATCCGCCTCGACGACCGCTCCCCGTCCCGCCCCTACGGGAAGCAGGTCACCCGTGACGTGTGGCGCTTCCAGATCCAGGGCCCGCGCGCCTGGGAGGTCATCGAGAAGGTCAACGGTGGCACCGTCGAGCAGGTCAAGTTCTTCAAGATGGGCTACCTCAATGTCGCGGGTGAGCGCGTCCGCACGTTGCGCCACGGCATGGCGGGAGCGCCCGGCCTGGAGATCTGGGGCCCGTACGAGACCTACGACAAGGTCCGCGAGGCCATCCTGGAGGCCGGCCACGAGTTCGGCCTGGAGCCGGCCGGGGCCCGCGCCTACTCCTGCAACACCCTCGAGTCCGGCTGGATCCCCTCGCCGCTGCCCGCCATCTACACCGCCGAGGAACTGCGCCCCTACCGCGAGTGGTTGGGCGCCACCAGCTACGAGGCCATCAACGCCCTCGCCGGCAGCTTCGTCTCGGACAGGATCGAGGACTACTACCTCAACCCGTGGGAGCTCGGCTACGGCGGATTCGTGAAGTTCGACCACGACTTCATCGGCCGCAGCGCCCTCGAGGCCATCGACCCGGCGACCCAGCGCCGCAAGGTCACGCTGGAGTGGAATGCCGAGGACGTCGCCACGCTGCTCGCATCGCCGGTCTCCGAGGCCCCCGGCTACCAGTTCTTCGACCTGCCCAACGCCAACTACGGCTCGTCGAACTTCGATGCGGTGAAGGACGGGGACGGCAACACCGTCGGCCTCTCGATGTTCACCGGCTACAGCGCCAACGAGCGCAAGGCGCTCTCGCTGGCCACGATCAACCCGGACGTCCCGCTGGGCGCCGAGGTCCGGGTCATCTGGGGCGAGCCGAACGGCGGCTCCGAGAAGACCACCGTCCAGCCGCACGAGCAGTTCCCGGTCCGCGCGATCGTGAGCCCCGCGCCCTACACCGCCATGGCGCGTGACACCTACCAGCCCGGATGGCGCACCGCCGCCACCGTCTGATCCGGAACGCGGCGACGCCGGCCCCCGTCCGGGCCGGCGTCGCCGCGTTCCGGACGCCTCAGTTCTGCGGCGGGACCAGCCCCGCCCGGACGGCCACCAACGCCGCCTGGGTCCGGGAGGTCAGCTGGAGCTTGCGCAGGACGTTGCTGACGTGCGTTCGCGCGGTGCGCTCGCTGATCACCAGTTCGTCGGCGATCTCCTGGTTCGACCGTCCCGAAGCGACGAGGACCAGGACGTCGCGCTCCCGGGTGGTCAGCGCGCCGATCCCGGTCGGCGGGGACACGATCTCCTGGGTGAGCCGGCGGGCGACGGCCGGGTCGAGGAACACGTCGCCGCGCGCGGCCACCCGGATCGCCGTGATGACCTCGGGCGGTTCGGCGTCCTTGAGCAGGTACCCGGAGGCCCCGTTCGCGAGGGCGGCGTGGACGCGTTCCATCTCGCCGAAGCTGGTCAGCACGACGACCCGCACCCCCGGGAAGCACTCGGTGATGCGGGCGGTCGCGGCAGCGCCGTCCATCTTCGGCATGAGCAGGTCGATCAGGACGACGTCGGGGAGCTCCCCGTGGGCGGCCATCGCCTCGAGCCTGTCGAGTGCCTCCTGGCCGTCGCCGGCCTCCGCCACGACCTGCAGGTCGTCGAGTACCTCGAGGTAGGCGCGGATACCCCGGCGCACGACCGCATGGTCGTCCACGATGAGCACACGCACCTGTTCCCGGCCCTCCGGGCTGCGCGCCGCGCTCGAACTACTGGGCGCGTTCATGACGTGCTGACCTCGGCCCCCGTGTCGCTGTCGGGATCCGGCGCCGCCCAGGCCCGAGGCAGCGGCACGACCGCCCGCACCGAGGTCCCGCCGACCGCGCGGGGCCGGACCCGGACGGTCCCGCCCCAGCGCGCCGCGCGTTCGCGCATGCTGGTGAGTCCGTAGCCGCCGCCCGCCTCGCGGCCACCTTCCGCCCGGGCCTTTCGGATCCCGCGACCGTCGTCGGCGACGGAGACCGTCAACGCGTGCTCCCGGATACCGATGCGGATCGTCACGTGACCCGCCTCGGCGTGCTTGACGACGTTGTGGATGGCCTCGGCCACGATGCGGTAGACGTCCTCGGCCATGTCCGGCGGGACCTCGTCGAAGGTGCGCCGGACGCTGAGGCTGAACCGCAGCCCGGTCCGGTTGGTCGTGCTCTCCGCCAGTGCCCGCACGGCCTCCGCCAGGCCGAGCTGGGTCGACGACGACGGTCGCAGCTCGTGCACCATCGTCCGAAGGTCCGCCAGTACGGTCTTCGCGAGCAGCCCGACCTCGTCCGCGACCCGCCGCACGCTCTCCGCGGGGACGCTCGCCCCTCGCGCGGCGAGGACCTCCATGGACTTGGCCTGCATGCCGATGGAGAACACCTGCTGCACGATCGAGTCGTGCAGGTCGCGCGCCAGCCGCTGACGCTCCTCGCGGCGGGCGAGCTCCCGCTCGTTCTGCAGGAGCGCGGCGTAGTCGATCGCCACGGCGGCTTGCTCGGCCATGGCCAGCAGGAACTCCAGGTTGCGCTGCCCGACCACCTGGCCCGGCGCGAAGAAGGCGTTGAGGATCCCCGCCGGCCGACCCCGGATGACGATAGGGACGCTGGCGAACCAGCCCCACTCGAGCTCGGCGTGGTAGTCGTGCATCGGCTCCCACGCGGGATCGCGCTGGATCATGTCCCAGCGGTCCGGGACCACGACGGGCTCGCGGCGCTCGAACGCCTCGATCATCTCCAGGGTGGCGCCGCGCTCCCGGCACTGCATGAGCCGCTCGAAGAAGTCCGGCCAGCATCGGAAGCCTGCCGAGCCCATGATCTGCAGACCGGCACCCGACTCGTCGAGGGTGAGGATCTGCACTCCCGCCAGCGCATCGGCCTGGAGGACCTCACGCGCCAGTGCGTCCAGCGTCGCGGTGATCGAGCCCTCCGACGCCATCTTCACCGACGAGCGGGCGATGGCCGCGACCCGGCGCTGGCGATGCCGCTCGGCTCCGACGTCGCGGAAGGCGACGACGGTCCGGCCGGGCGCCTGCGGGAGCGGACGGGTCCGGTACGCGAACTCCCGGTGCACCCCGGCCGCGGGCGCCCAGGTGCAGATCTGTTCGGTGGCGCCGTCGTCGAGCAGCCCCAGTGAGTCGGCGGAGAACCCCGAGGCGAGCTCGAACGGTGCCCGCATCCCGATCAGGTCGTCGACCGGGCGGGCACAGAGCACCACCGCCGCACTGTTGAGCTGGACGAAGAGACCGTCCTCGTCGACCACGGCCAGGCCGTCCGGTGCGTGGGCGGCAAGCTCCGACAGGTCGATCGCAGGGGGCGGCCCGCCGCGGGTGGGCGGAGGTGCGCTGCCGGACGTGCCGGACATCCGGCCTCCTTTCCCGTCCCCGACCTGTTCCTCTCCCCGCATGCAGAGTTCGAATCTACGTCCTCCGTCTCGGGCACGAAGGGCCGACTTGCCGAGTGTGGCCGGTCGCTCGTCAGGCGCTCGACCGCTGCCACCGGGCAGGGGAAGTC
>NZ_JAAXKY010000198.1 GCF_012911925.1 Pseudonocardia xinjiangensis
GAGGGTGACGGGGCGGGCGTCGTCGGGGGGTGTGCCGAAGAGCGTGGCCGCGTCGTGGGCGGGGGCGGGTTCGGCGGTGAGGTGCGCGGAGGTGATCCGGCTGGTGCGGAACCACCGCGGTCCCTCCCGCAGGCGGCACCAGGCGAGCAGGTACCAGTGGCCCTTGGTCGCGGCCAGCGCCACCGGCTCGACGGCACGCTCGGTGATCTCGCCGGATCCCCCGACGTAGCGCAGGGCGACCACCTGCTGCCGGCGCACCGCCTCGTCCAGGACCTTGGCGACGGCGGGGCGCGGGGCCGCTTCGGGTATGCGCAGCCAGAGCCGCGCGGCGATGGCCTCGGCGCGGTCCCGCTCCGCCGCCGGCATCGCCGCGAGCACCTTCGACAGGGCGCTGCGCCCGTCCACCGCGAACGGCAGGGCGGGGAGGGCGGCCAGCGCCACCGCGATCGCGGCCGCCTCGGCACCGGTGATGTTCAGCGGCGGCAGCGTGGCGGCGTCCAGGACGTAGCCACCGCCGGGTCCGGCCTGTGCCCACAACGGGAGTCCGGCCTGGAGCAGGGCCTCGACGTCGCGCTTGATCGTGCGGGTGGAGACCTCGAGGCGTTCGGCCAGCCAGCTGCCGGTGCGTCCGGCCGGCCCGGCGGCACGAAGCTCCTCCGCGATCGCGTACAGCCGTTCGGTGCGGTTCACGTGTCGAGAATGCCCGGAAAACGGTGACACCACGGTGTCACCGACCCGCGGAGATGCTTCTGCCATGGCGACGACGAGCACTCCCCAGCACATCCGCCGCCCCGACGGTCGCCGCGTCGCGCTGCACGACCTCACGCCGGACGCCCCCGCCGGTGCCCCGGTGGTGCTGTTCCTCCACGCGGCACCCGGTTCCGGAGCGTTCGACCCCGACCCGGCGGAGACCGCTGCGCGCGGGATCCGGCTGGTGGCGCCCGACCGTCCCGGCTACGGCGGGTCCGACCCGGTGTCCGGCGGGGCGTTCGCAACCGTGGAGACGGCGGCGGAGGACGCCGCGGCGGTGCTCGAGAGCATCCTCGCGCCGGGCAGCACGGCTGCGGTGGCGGGCTGGTCGGCAGGGGGACGGGTGGCGCTCGCGCTCGCGGCCCGGCGTCCTGACCTGGTCGGACGGGTGGCCGTGATCGGGACTCCGGCTCCGGACGAGGAGGTGCCGTGGATCCCGGAGGAGAACCGGGCCGGCGTGGAGGCGCTCCGGGGTGCGCCTGCCGAGGTCGCGCACGAGGCGCTGACGGCCGCGTTCGGGCCGGTGCTGGCGGCGCTCACCGGCGACGCCCGCTTCGGGCTCGTCGGGATCGACGAGGTGGACGGGCCGGTGCTCGCGGAGCCGGGCGTGTCGGACCGGCTGCGGGCGATGCTCGACGAGGCGCTGGTGCAGGGCGGGGCGGGGATGGTCGCGGACATCGCGGGTTACACGCTGCAGCCGTACGGCTTCGATCCCGCCGACGTCGCGGCCCAGGTGCTGCTCGGCTACGGCTCGGCGGACGCGATCGGGCAGGCGCACGGCGTCTGGTGGCAGCGGCAGCTGCCCGATGCGCGGCTGGAGATGGTGCAGGGGGCGGGACACCTGCTGGTCGTGCCGTTCTGGAAGAGGGCGCTCGCGCACCTCGTGCCGGCGTGACGGATCAGCCGAGCAGGTCGTTCAGGGCGAGCAGGGTGGCTGCGGCGGGCGCGGCGATCGCCACGCCGCGGCCGTGACGCACGTTCGGCTCGCGCGGGTTGATCCGGACCAGCGCCCCGGACGCCGCGCTCGCGCGTTCGGCCTCGCGGCGAACCGTGGGGAGTGCCGTGCCCGCCCCGAGCTCCAGCACGGCGAGTCGCTGTCCAGCCGCCCGCAGGCCGCGCAGCCAGGCGTTGTGGGCCTGCATCTGGCCGGCTGAGCGGTCGGCGACCCACTCGACGTCGCCGAACATCAGGATGTTGGGACGGGCGAGCGCGCCGCACGACGGGCAGGACGGCAGCGGTCCGGTGGCGCGCATCGTGGCGTGATCGACCTCCACCACGACCCCGTCGGCCGGCCACACCGGTTGCCCGCAGTCGACCATGCACTGCAGGTGGTGGATGGAGCCGTGGCACTCGGTCACCTGGTCCTCGGTGAAGCCGGCGCACTGGAACTGGCCGTCGACGTTCGACGTGAAGACGCGCACGGGCACCCGCTGCGCCCACTTCAGCAGTACGCCGAACCCGGCGTGCGGCACCGTGCTCCGGTAGAGGGCCAGCCGGTGCCCGTAGAAGCCCCAGGCCAGCTCCGGGTCGGCCGCGAAGTGCATCGGGTCGGCGATCTCCTCGAACCGCAGTCCCAGCCCGCGGTAGGGCGGGTAGGCGCGCCAGAAGCCCTCCGGCCCGCGGAAGTCGGGCAGGCCGGAGTCGACGCCCATCCCGGCGCCGGCGCACACCAGCAGTGCGTCGGCGCCGTCGAGGAGGGCGGCGGCTGCGGACGCCTCCGTGAGGTTCAGGAAGCCGTGGAGCGCTGAACGACCTCGAACTCGAGCAGGGACGCTCCCGTGGCGACGGGCTTCGCGCGCTCGCCTCCGTGCGCCTCCGCGGCCGGCCCGTCCCGCCAGGCCTGGAACGACTCGTCGTCCTCCCAGTGCGTCAGCACGAAGTAGCGCGACTCTCCCTTGACGGGGCGCAGCAGCTCGAACGAGATGAAGCCCGGCTGCCCGTCCACGGCGTGCAGCCGGTTGGCGAACCGCTTCTCCAGTTCGGGCCCCGCGCCCTCGGGTACCTCGATGGCATTGATCTTCACGACGGCCATGCCACCTAGGCTAGCCGGGATGCGGCGCAGCATGCGGACCAGCGACGGTCTCGACCTGGCCGTGGTGGAGTTCGGCGGCGAGGGGATCCCGATCCTGCTGCTGCACGGCCTGATGGGCCGGGCCACCACCTGGTGGCCCGTGGCGGGATGGCTCAGCGCGCACGGCCGGGTCCTCGGTCCCGACGCCAGGGGCCACGGGCGGTCCGATGCCCGCGGGCCGTGGACCACCGACCGCATGACCGCCGACGCGGCGGAGGTGCTCGCCGAGGTGGGCCCCGGGGTGGTGGTCGGGCACTCGATGGGCGGGTTGCACGGCCTGGTCCTCGCCGCGCGGCATCCCGAGCTGGTGCGGGCGCTGGTCGTCGAGGACATGGGGGTGGACTTCCGGGGCCGCAGCGCCGCCGAGGCCGGTTCGTGGTTCGGTGCGATGCCACAGCCGTTTCCCTCGCTCGCCGCGGTGCGGCAGGCCTTCGGCTGGCCGCGCGCCGAGTTCGGCGACTACATGACCGAGTGCGTCGAGGAACGGCCCGACGGCTACCACCTGCTGGCCCGCGTGGAGGACACGGTCGGGATCGCGGCGGAGTGGGCCGAGCGGCACCACTGGGACGCCGTGGCCGCGGTCGGCTGCCCGACACTGCTGATCGAGGCCGCGGACAGCGTCGCGCCGGGCGGGCAGATGGCGGAGATGGCGTCCCGGATGCCGGCGGCCGCCCACGTGCGGGTCCCCGGCACCGGGCACCTCGTGCACGCGGGGGACCCGGGCGCCTACCGGGCAGCGGTAGAGGCATTTCTGACTACTCACATGTGAGTACTCGTGTTTTACTGCCCGGCGTGAATCCCACCCGCCTGTTCGTGCTCAGTGCGCTCGCGAAACGGGGCGCGATGTACGGCCACCAGATCCGTCGCGACGCCCGCGTCGACCGCGCGGAGCTCTGGTCCGACGTCCGGCCCGGCTCGTTGTACGGCGCGCTGCACCGGCTCGAGGGAGAAGGGCTGGTCCAGGCCCTGCGCACCGAGCAGGAGGGCAACCTCCCCGCGCGCACGGTGTACGAGATCACCGCCGAGGGCAGGCGCGAACTGCATGCCCTCCAGGCGGAGGCGTTCGAGGAGGTCCGGTTCCGGCCCGACCCGGTCGACCTCGCGCTCGCCACCGCGTCCGACCTCGACGAGAACACGCTGCGGGGCCATCTGGACGACCGGCGTCAGGTGCTGGCCGCGCGGCTGTCGCGGCTGGACCACTTGCACGACCGCACCTGGCCCGACCAGACCGTGGCCGACGACCTGGTCGCCGAGCACGCGCGCCTGCGCCTGCGCGCGGAGCTGGAGTGGCACGAGATGGTGCTCGACCAGCTCGGCAAGCTCACCGAGGCCACGGCCACCGGTGAGGCCGGGCAGTGACGGTCCGGCCGCTGCGCCTGCTCGGCGACCCGGTGCTGCGCACCCCGTGCGACCTCGTCACCACGTTCGACGCCGCGCTGGAGGCGCTGGTCACCGACCTGCTCGACACCGTGCAGGTGCCGGGGCGGGCCGGACTGGCCGCCAACCAGATCGGCACGTCGCTCGCGGCGTTCTCCTACAACGTGGAGGGCCGGCTCGGCTACGTGCTCAACCCCCGCATCGTCGAGACCGACGGCGAGTACGACGGCGAGGAGGCCTGCCTGTCCGTGCCGGGCGTGCAGGCTCGCCGACTGCGGGCGGCCTACGCACGGGTGGAAGGCGTCGACCTCCGGCAGCGACCCGTGGCCGTCGAGGGCACCGGGGAGCTCGCCCGCTGCCTGCAGCACGAGACCGACCACCTCAGGGGTGAGCTCTACATCGACGCGCTCACCGGCGAGCGCCGCCGCGCCGCCATGCGGCTGCTGCGGAGCCGGGCCACCATCCCCGGACCGGCTTCCGGTGGTGGGGACCGGCCGCTGGTGTGACGATGCGCGCACCCCCGGTCCGGGGTGTCCGCGAGGGGGAAGGGGACGGCCCGTGGCCGAGGTGGGTACCGCGCTGAGCTCCGGTCTGAAGAACCGGCACGTCACCATGATCAGCATCGCCGGAGTGATCGGCGCCGGTCTCTTCGTCGGCTCGGCCGACGCGATCGCCACCGCGGGGCCGGGCGTCCTCATCTCCTACGCGTTCGCCGGGCTCCTGGTCGTGCTCGTCATGCGCATGCTCGGGGAGATGGCCGCGGCCCGGCCCGACTCCGGCTCGTTCTCCACCTACGCCGACCACGCGATCGGCCCGTGGGCCGGGTTCAGCGTCGGGTGGCTGTACTGGTGGTTCTGGGTGCTGGTGATCCCGCTGGAGGCCACCGCAGCGGCCACGATCCTGAACTCGTGGATACCGGCCGTCGCCCAGTGGGTGTGGGCGCTGGCGATCACCCTGGCGCTCACGGCCACCAACCTGTTCGACGTCGCCAACTACGGCGAGTTCGAGTTCTGGTTCGCGCTGCTCAAGGTGATCGCGATCATCGCGTTCATCGCGGTCGGGGTGCTGGCGGTGCTCGGCCTGCTGCCCGGCAGCGACGTCAGCGGCGCGTCGCGGCTGTTCGACGACGGCGGGTTCCTGCCGAACGGGTTCGGCGCGGTGATCGCCGCCGTGCTCACCACGATGTTCAGCTTCATGGGCACCGAGATCGTGACGATCGCGGCGGCGGAGTCGGAGAAGCCGGCCGAGCAGATCGGCCGGGCGACCCGTTCGGTCATCTGGCGGATCTCGGTGTTCTACCTGGCCTCGATCCTGCTCGTCGTCGCCCTGGTGCCGTGGAACAGCCCGCGGCTGGCCGAGGCGGGCTCCTACCAGTCCGCGCTGGAGGCCATCGGGGTTCCCGGTGCGAAGGGGATCGTGGACGTCGTGGTGCTGGTCGCCGTGGCCAGCTGCCTGAACTCCGCGCTGTACACGGCGTCCCGGATGATCTACTCGCTCGGCCGCCGCGGGCAGGCGCCGCGCGCCGTGATGCGGACGACCGGCAACGGCGTGCCCCGCGTCGCCGTGCTCGCGTCCACGGCCGTCGGCTTCCTCACCGTGATCGCCAACTACCTGGTGCCCGAGGCGGTCTTCACCACCCTGCTCGCCACGTCCGGGGCGATCGCGCTGCTGGTCTACCTGGTGATCGCGGTGTCGCAGCTGCGGCTGCGCGCGAAGCTGGAGCGGGACGGGGCGGCGATGCCGGTGCGCATGTGGGTCTACCCGTGGCTGACCTGGGCCGTCGTGATCGTGATCCCGGTGATGCTCGTCTACATGGCCACCCGCGAGGCTTCGCGGTTCGACCTGGCGATGACCGCGCTGATCGCCGTGGTGGTCGTCGCGGTCGGCGTGTTCACCACCCGGCGTGCCGGTCGGTCAGCCGGTGACCTCGACCTCGACGACGCGCGCGCGGACCGGGGTGACCGGGTGTAGGGCGGCGAACGCGTCCGCGGGCCGTTCGGTGGCGAGCACGCAGTGCGGCAGCCACGTGCCGGGCAGATAGGCGGCGACGGGCCCGCGGACGCGGCCGGCCAGCGCGTCGTGCACCGCGGCGTGCACGGCCAGCAGTTCGGCGTCGACCACGGCGGCCAGCACCAGCTCGTCGGGGCGTCCGGCGACCGTGCCCAGGGTGGCGAGCCATACCGAGGGCAGCACGAGCAGCCGCAGCTCGGCGGCCAGTGCCTCCCTCGCGGGCGGGGGGACCACCCCGGCAGCCGCCACCGTGACGGCGGGCGTGTCGTCCGGCACGGCGAGGCCCAGCGAGCGCAGCCGCTCCCGGAGCGACGCCACCTCGGCGCGCGCGTCGTCGTCCAACCGGAAGCGGACGGTCTGGGCCATCGTGGCGGAGCGGGTCAGGCCGGCAGCGCGAAGCGGCCGTCGTCGTGCTGCTCGGCGAGGCCGTCCACCAGCAGCGAGTGCAGGCAGCGGTCCCGCTGGGCGGCGTCGGACCACGCCGCGTCCAGCGCCGCCCGCTCGACGGGACCGGGAGCGCCCCGCAGCACGTCGAGCAGCCTCCCGCGGACCTGGCGGTCGGTGCCGGCGAACGCCTGTACCGGCTTGCGTGGCCCGGCGTACTCGGGCCGTCCGGCTGCGACCCAGGCGCACTCCGACCGGACGGGGCAGCCGGCGCAGCGCGGGGCGCGGGCCGTGCAGACCACCGCGCCCAGCTCCATCAACCCGATCGACACGACCGCGGCGGACGCGTCGTCGGCGGGCAGCAGAGCGTCCACATCGGCGAGGTCGGCGGTGGTGCGGGCCGGTCCGGCGTCGCCGCGGCCGTGCACGGCACGCGCCACCACCCGCCGGACGTTCGTGTCGACCACCGGGCAGCGCCTGCCGTAGCCGAACGCGGATATCGCCCGCGCCGTGTAGGAGCCGACACCCGGCAGCGCCTCCAGCGCCGTCACGTCCGACGGGACGACGTCGTCGTGCTCGGCGGCGATCACCGCAGCGGCCTCGTGCAGGCGCAGAGCACGGCGCGGGTAGCCGAGCTTGCCCCAGGCCCGCAGGACGTCGGCCCGGGTCGCCGCGGCCAGCGCCGAGGGGGCGGGCCAGCGCGCCATCCACTCCGCCCAGACGGGTTCCACGCGCGCGACCGGGGTCTGCTGCAGCATGAACTCGCTGACCATCACCCCCCACGGGGTGGTGTCCGGACGGCGCCACGGCAGGTCACGGGCGGACGTGCGGTACCAGTCGAGCACGAGAGCGGGCAGTGGCACGGCTGACGATCGTGCCACTGCCCGCTCTCGGCCTGCTACACGACTCCCACGACAGACGCGTAGCACCGATCCTCACCACCTGCCTCGGCCTGTGACTACTTGCCTATTCGGAAAGAAGAAGCTAGTTTCCAGGGAGGCAAGTAGTCACAGGAGGTACGTCATGGACGAACGACTTCACGCCGCCGAGGCCCTGGCGAGTATCCGCGACCACCAGGAGCGCGCCCGGCGGCGCGCCCGCCTGCCATGGTGGGTCTACGCCGTGATGTTCGTACTGGTGGCAGCCGGCAGTGCGGCCAACGACTTCGTCTCCCTCGGCGGGGCGAAACTGCTCGCGCTGCTGGTGCTCATGGCGTTCGTGGCGGTGCTGGCGGTCACGTTCGCCACCCGGTCGGCGCCGCTGAGCTCGGTGCGCGGCGTACAGCCACGACAGTCCTTCGCGCCGCGCGCCTTCGTCCTGATCGCGGTGCTCGGCGGCGTGCTCGGCTGGCTCGTCGCGCAGTACGGCGCCGGGCTCACCGCCCACCTCGGCGCGTACCCCGACACCGTGGCCGGGCTGATCCACGGCGCCGTGTTCACGGGGCTCTTCGCGCTGAGCCAGCGGCTGACCGCCACCCGATGACCGCGGAGCTCGACCGCCTGCTGTCCGACCCGACCAGGCTGGCCATCATGGCGGTCCTCGGCGCGGTGGACTGGTGCGACTTCGCGTTCCTGCGCGACGAGGTGTCGCTGTCGGACTCGGCCCTGTCCAAGCAGTTGAGCACGCTGAGGAACGACGACCTGGTCGAGCTGCGGCGCACCTATCTGGGCCGGGTCCCGAAGACCTCTGTCCGGGCCACGGACGAGGGCCGCAGCCGCTTCCTGGCCCATGCCGAGGCACTGCAGCAGATCATCGCGCGCGCCTCACGCCCGGCATAGTGGCGGATGTCCCCGCCGGTACCGGTTCGGGCACGGGAGCGGGCAGTGAAACGGCCGGCGCATCGTGCCACTGCCCGTGCCCGGCCCGCTACCCGACCTCGTTCAGCTTCCCCGTCGCCACGTCGAAGACGAAGCCGCGCACCTGGTCGGTGTGCGGGACGAACGGGCTGGCCTTGATCCGGTTGATCGACTGGCGGACGTCCTCGTCGAGGTCGGGGAAGGCCTCGGCCGCCCACTCGGGCTTGATCCCCGTCTCGTCCTGGATGGACTTCTTGAACTCGTCGTCGGTGAAGGTGAGCATCCCGCATTCCGTGTGGTGGATGAGGATGATCTCCCGGGTGCCGAGCAGCCGCTGGCTGATGGCCAGCGAGCGGATCTCGTCGTCGGTGACCACGCCGCCGGCGTTGCGGATCACGTGGGCCTCACCCTCGCCGAGCCCGAGGATGCCGTAGACGTTGAGCCGGGCGTCCATGCAGGCGACGACGGCGACGTTCTTGGACGGGGGCAGCGGTAGCGGCCCCGAGAAGCTCTCTGCGTACCTGGCGTTGTTGGCGAGCAGTTCGTCCGTGACGGACATGGGTGTCTCCTGGTTCGGAACGAGGAGCCGTGGGCGAGCGCCCACGACAGTGGCGCGCGGAGGCCGCGTGGCGGACCGGAAAACGTGCGCGGTGCGCTACGCGACCGGGCGACAGAACTCGTCGAACTGCACGATGCGGCGACTCGGCCAGAAGGGCTCGAGTGCCAGCAACATCGGGACCACGCGAGGAGTGAACCGGCTCCGCCGAGCGGGTGCAACCCGCGCGTCGCGACGCGCCGAGGCCGAGCAAATTCCGCAACTTATGGTAGTCGCTCAGATACGGTGCGTGATGTGTGGGAGCCGGTGGGACCGCTACCCGCGTCCGTCTACTGGAGGCGGCGCTGGCTCGCAGTCGTGTCCACGACCACCGTGCTCGTGCTGGTGGCCTGGGCCGTGGCCATCCTGACGACACCCACCACGACCTCCGATGCTGCCACGACCCGTACGGCCAACCATGCCAGCGCGTCCGCTCCCCAGCAGGCCTCGCCGCCCCCGGAAGCCGCTTCGGCGTCCCCCCCGCCGTCGTCGCAGCCGGGGGCGGTGGGGCCTGCACCCGGACCGTCCTCCGTGCCGGTGTCGGGCCCGTCGGGTCCCCCCATCACGTCCGAGCAACTGATCCCGGACGACTCGCCGCGCCGGTCGGTGCCGGTTCCTCCGCCGGTGCCCGTGCCGCCGACCGGGCCGGTGCCCTGCACGAACCAGATGCTGACGGTGGGCGCCGAGATCGACCGTCCCGAGCATCGCGTGGGGGAGCGGCCGGTGTTGCGGCTGGTCGTCACCAACATCAGCGACCAGCCCTGCATCCGGGACCTGGACTCGGCCCGGCAGGAGATCGTGGTGTGGGGCGCAGGCGGTGCCCGGATCTGGTCGAGCAACGACTGCGTCAACGCCGGCAGCACCGACCTCCGGACCCTCGTCCCCGGTCAGCCCGTCGCGTTCGCCGTGCGGTGGGCGGGCCGCACCTCGAGCCCGGGCTGCGCCGCGCCCCGCACCGAGGTGCCTGCCGGCGAGTACAACGTGATGAGCAGGGTGGACGACGCCATCAGCGCCGCCACCGCGTTCCGCCGGGTGCCGTGACGCCGTCCGCCGACCTCAGCGGATCGCCTGCAGCACGGCCCCGACGTCGCGGACCTCGGTGATCTTCATGCCGGCCGGGGCCACGCCGCTGTCCGGGGGAACGAGCGCGTGGGTGAAGCCGAGCCGGGCGGCTTCGGCGAGCCTGCGGTCGACGCCGGTGACGCGTCGGACCTCGCCGGCCAGCCCGATCTCGCCGAGCACGACGACGTCCGACGGCAGGGCGACGTCGCGGCGAGCCGAGGTGATGGCCAGCGCCAGTGCCAGGTCGGCGGCGGGTTCGACCACCCGCATCCCACCCACGGTGGCGGCGTAGACCTCCGCGTCGTGCAGCCGCACGCCCGCCCGCTTCTCGAGCACGGCGAGCAACATCGCGACGCGGGCGTTGTCGAGGCCGCTGACGGCCCGCCGGGGGCTGGGGATGTCCTTGCCCGTGACGAGCGCCTGGAGCTCGGCGGGGAGCGGCCTGCGGCCGTCCATCACCACGGTGACGGCGGTGCCGGGCACCGGTGGGCCGCCGAACCGCGCCAGGAAGAGCCCGGACGGGTCGGGCATCCCGACGATGCCCTCGTCCCGCAGTTCGAAGCAGCCCACCTCGTCGGCCGGGCCGAAGCGGTTCTTGACCCCGCGCACCATGCGCAGCGTCGAGTGCTTGTCGCCCTCGAACGCCAGCACGACGTCGACGAGGTGCTCGAGCACCCGCGGGCCGGCGATCGCGCCGTCCTTCGTGACATGTCCCACGAGCACCACCGGCAGCCCGCGCTCCTTGGCGAGCCCGGTGAGCGCGACGGTCACCGCGCGGGTCTGCGTCACCCCGCCCGGGGTGCCGTCGGCGTCGCCCGTGGACATCGTCTGTATCGAGTCGACGACGAGCAGGTCGGGGCGCAGCTCGTCGATGTGCCCGACGATCGCGCCGAGGTCGGACTCGGCGGCGAGGTACAGCTCGTCGTGCACCGCCCCGGTGCGCTCGGCGCGGAGTCGAACCTGACCGGCGGACTCCTCACCCGTGACGTACAGCACCCGCCCCGTGGCGGCGGCCTTGGCCGCGACCTCCAGCAGGAGCGTCGACTTCCCGACCCCGGGCTCGCCCGCCAGCAGGACGACCGAGCCGGGGATGAGCCCACCACCGAGCACGCGGTCCAGTTCGGACACGCCGGTGGGCCGCGAGCGGGCCGAGTCGAGCGCGACGTCGGCGATCCGGCGGGCGGGTGCAGTGGGGGCTCCGGCGGCGACCCTCGTCCGGGTGGGCGCGGCCGCCACCGGGGCGGCCTGTTCCAGGCTGCCCCACGCCTGGCAGGACGGGCAGCGTCCGACCCACTGCATGGCCAGGTGTCCGCACTCGGCGCAGCGGTAGCCGCCACGGGCCGTGCGGGTGCGCGGAGTCAAGCCTGCTCCTCGCTCGTGCCGGTGGGCGGGGGCGGGATCACGGCCGGCACGCGGACGCGCCCGCCGGTGCGGTCACTCGGCCGATGCGTCGCGGGGGCCGGTGGGGTTCTCGACCGGAACGTTGAACTGGAGGACTCCGCCGCGCTCGAACGTGAAGGTGACGGGGTAGGTCGGGCCGGCCTGGATGTCCTCGCGCAGGCCGGTGAGCACGATGCTCGCCTCGCGGGCCGACCCCGGCGCGGCGGGAGGGG
>NZ_JAAXKY010000199.1 GCF_012911925.1 Pseudonocardia xinjiangensis
ACTCGCGGGGGTGGGTCAGGCCGCGGCCGCCGCGGCCGCCACCGCGGCGCTGATGGCCGCGAGGTCCGCCGGCTCGCAGACGTAGGGCGGCATCGTGTAGACGAGGTCACGGAAGGGCCGCAACCACACCCCGGCGTCGACGGCCGCTGCCGTCGCCGCGGCCATGTCCACCTCGTGGTCGAGCTGGACCACGCCGATCGCGCCCAGCACCCGGACGTCGACGACGCCGGGAAGCCGCCGCGCCGGGGCCAGGCCGCTGCGCAGGGCCGACTCGATCCCGCGCACGCGGGCCCGCCAGTCCCCGCTCACCAGCAGCCGGGTCGACGCCGCCGCCACCGCCGCGGCGAGCGGGTTGCCCATGAACGTCGGGCCGTGCATGAGCACGCCCGCCTCGCCCTCCGTGATCCCGCGCGCGACCTCACCGCTGCACAGCGCGGCCGCCATCGTCAGGTAACCGCCGGTCAGGGCCTTCCCCACGCACATCACGTCGGGGGCGATGCCGGCGTGGTCGGCGGCGAACAGCTCGCCGGTCCGGCCGAAACCGGTGGCGATCTCGTCGAACATCAGCAGCACGTCGTGGGTGAGGCACAGCTCGCGCAGCACGTGCAGGTAGCGCGGGTCGTGGAACCGCATACCGCCAGCGCCCTGCACCACGGGCTCGACGATCACGGCCGCCAGCTCGTCGGCGTGGCGCTCCACGAGGTCGGCCAGCTCGGCGACGTAGGCCTGCTCGAAAGCGACGGGGGGCGCCCCCGCGAAGACCTGCCGGGGCAGCACGTCACGCCACAGCGTGTGCATGCCGCCGTCGGGGTCACAGACGCTCATCGCCCCGAACGTGTCGCCGTGGTACCCGCCGCGCCACGTCAGCAGCCGGTGCTTGCCCGGGCGCCCCCGGGAGCGCCAGTACTGCAGGCACATCTTGATCGCGACCTCCACCGACACCGAGCCCGAGTCGGCGAGGAAGACGTGCTCCAGCCCGGCCGGGCTGATGTCGACGAGCAGCCGCGCGAGGTCGACGGCAGGCCCGTGGGTGAGGCCACCGAACATCACGTGACTCATGGAGCCGAGCTGGTCACGCACGGCGGCGTCGAGTACCGGGTGGGCGTAGCCGTGGATCGCGGCCCACCACGACGACATCCCGTCGACCAGTTCCCGGCCGTCGGCCAGCCGCAGCCGGACCCCCGCGGCCGACTCGACCACGAGCGGCGTGGCCGTCGCGGGCATCGGCGCATAGGGGTGCCACACGTGCGCGCTGTCGGCGGCGAGCAGGTCCTCGGTCGTCACGACGAGGGAGCCTAGTGTCGCGGAAACGAGGTTCCTTGCCCGAATCCGGTGTCCAGACGGATGGATCGCAAGACGGAGGAGGCGCCGATACCGCTGTTGTATCGGCGCCGACGACAACGCCGCGAGGCGCCGCCTGGGCGCCGGAGGCGGGTAAGACGACCTCGTTTCCTCGACACTCGGCTGACGTCGCTGCAGGTCCGGCTAAGGTGCCGGGTCATGTCCACCGCCGCCGAGCCCGCGACCGCGCACCCCGCGCTGTCCCGACGCCGCGAGCTCGGGGCCACGAGCGCACGCTCCCTGCTTCTCACCGTGCTCGGGGAGTTCGTGCTGCCACGCACCGACGCCGTGTGGACGCAGGTGCTCATCGACGTCCTCGGCGGCCTCGGGGTGGAGTCCAAGTCGGCCCGCCAGGCGCTGGCCCGCACCGCGGCCGAGGGCCTGCTCGTGTCCGACCGCGCCGGACGCCGCGTGCGGTGGGCGCTCAGCGACCAGGGCCGCCGGCTGCTCTCCGACGGCGCCGCCCGCATCTACGGGTTCGGCGCCGAGGCGGGGCAGTGGGACGGGCGCTGGCTGGTGCTGCTCATCAGCGTGCCGGAGGCCCGCCGCCAGCTCCGGCACCGCCTGCGCACCCGCCTGGCCTGGGCCGGGCTGGGCTCCCCCGCGCCCGGGGTGTGGCTCACCCCTGACCCGACCAAGCAGGACGAGGTGGCCGACGTGGTCGCCGACCTCGAGCTCACGGGCGTGACCAGCTCGTTCGTCGGGCCGTTCGGGGTGATCGGCGCCGAGCGGCAGGTGGTCGAGCAGGCCTGGAACCTCTCCGAGGTGGAGGCCGCGTACGAGGAGTTCCTCGACGCGTTCTCCTGCGCGGAGCCGAGCGACCCGCTGGACGTGCTCACCCACCAGATCCACCTCGTGCACGCGTGGCGGCGCTTCCCGTTCCTCGACCCGAAGCTGCCCGGCGAGCTGCTGCCCGCCGGCTGGGCCGGGGCCCGCGCGGCCGAACTGTTCGACACGCTGCACGCCCGGTGGGACCAGGGCGCCCAGGCTCACTGGCTCCGGCTGGTGGCCACCGCCACCTGAGCCAGGAGGGTGCTGAACAGCTCCGCTCGTAGCGAGCGGTGATCCAGGTGGTGGCATCGCCAGGCGGAGGAGGGGCCGATACCGCTGTTGTATCGGGCTACTCCCCCGGCGGGGTGTAGGCCCCGCGCGCCGCGGCGGCCTTCTCGAGCACCCCGGCCAGGTCCTGCGGCGCCACGAGGGCCCGGCTCTCGACGTGGGTGAAGGCGCCGCTGCTGGCGATGGCGATGGACAGCGCCGCCACGTCCTCGTTGGTCGGCACGTGCACCACGGCGAAGCCGTCGCGGTCACCGAGCATGTAGTACAGGGACTCGAGGGTGCCGCCCGCGCTCTCGATCATGGCCCGGGCGGCCGCGGCGCGGTCCTCCGCCTTGACCATCATGCGCGCCCAGGCCTGCGGTGTGTAGCTGAAGAAGATGGCGTAGGCGGCCATGGCGACCCTCCCGGCGACAGCGATGGGTCAGCCAGTGCACCACCTGCGACCTGCGGTGTCATCCCTCCGAGGGGTCGGTATGACCACCGGCGGGGTGGTGGCGTGTCAGCCCAGGCAGCCGGGGCCGAGCAGGCCCTGAAGGTCGCCCAGCAGCGACGGCGACCGCGTGACCGTGAACGCCTGGTCGAGCCGGAACACCTTGGGGGTGCCGCTGCCGTTGACCAGCGCGAGATGCACCTCCGAGGTGCCCGGGTGGTTGCGCAGGACGTCCTTCAGCTTCGACACCCGCTGTGGGGTGCACAGCTCGGTGCGCATGCTGACCTTCACCGGGGCGCCCGTACCGCCGCTCGCCGGGGTCAGGTCGGGCACCGCCAGGTCGTTCACGATGAGTGAGACGCGGTCGTCGCGCCGGTTGACCCTGGCCTTGACCAGCACGATCGCGTCCTCGGCGACGTCGACACCGACCACCTGGTAGCAGCGCGGGAAGAACAACACCTCGATGCCGCCCGCCAGGTCCTCCAGCTGGGCCGACGCCCACGGCTCGCCGTTCTTGTTCACCCGGCGGTTCACGTTGGCGAGGATGCCGCCGATGGTGACCTGCCGGCCGTCGGGCACGGTGCCTTCGAGGATGGCGGAGATCGCCGTGTCGGACCTGGCCGTGAGCATCTGCTCCACCCCGTGGAGCGGGTGGCCCGACACGTAGAGCCCGAGCATCTCCCGCTCGACGGCGAGCTTGTGCTTGGTGTCCCACTCGTCGGTGGGCACCTTCACGTCGAACACGGAGTCGAGCTCGGACGGGCCCGAGCCGTCCATGGAGCCGAACAGGTCGAACTGGCCCATCGACGCGGCCTTCTTCGTGCTCATCACCGCGTCGATCGCGTCGGCGTGCACGAGCAGCAGGCCCTTGCGCGGGTGGCCGAGCGAGTCGAACGCGCCCGCCTTGATCAGCGACTCGATGACCTTCTTGTTGCAGACCACCGCGTCGACCTTGCGGAGGAAGTCGGAGAAGTCGGTGAACGCGCCCTTCTCCGTGCGCGCCGCGACGATCGCGTCGACGACGTTGACGCCGACGTTGCGGATGCCGCCGAGGCCGAAGCGGATGTCGCCCCCGACCGGGGCGAAGTTGCGCACCGAGTCGTTGACGTCGGGCGCGAGCACCGTGATGCCCATCCGGCGGCATTCGGCCAGGTAGACCGCGGCCTTGTCCTTGTCGTCGCGGACCGAGGTGAGCACCGCGGCCATGTACTCGGCCGGGTAGTTGGCCTTGAGGTAGGCGGTCCAGTAGGAGACCAGGCCGTACGCGGCGGAGTGGGCGCGGTTGAACGCGTAGTCGGAGAACGGGAGCAGGATGTCCCAGAGCGTCTTGACCGCGGCCTCGGAGTAGCCGTGGTCCTTCATGCCCTGGGCGAAGCCCGCGTACTCCTTGTCGAGGATCTCCTTCTTCTTCTTGCCCATCGCGCGGCGCAGCAGGTCGGCCTTGCCGAGCGTGTAGCCGGCGAGCTTCTGCGCGATCGCCATGACCTGCTCCTGGTACACGATCAGGCCGTAGGTCTCGCCGAGGATCTCCTTCAGGGGCTCCGCCAGCTCTGGGTGGATCGGCGTGACCTCTTGGCGCTTGTTCTTGCGGTCGGCGTAGTCGTTGTGCGCGTTGGCGCCCATCGGACCGGGCCGGTACAGGGCGCCGACGGCGGAGATGTCGTCGAACTCCGTGGGGGCCATGCGGCGCAGCAGGTCGCGCATCGGGCCACCGTCGAGCTGGAAGACCCCGAGCGTGTCGCCGCGGGCGAGCAGCTCGTAGGTCGTCCGGTCGTCGAGCGGGACGCTCTCGATCTCGAGCTTCGGCTTGCCGTTCCGCTCGATGTTCTCCAGCGCGTCGTCGATGATCGTGAGGTTGCGCAGCCCCAGGAAGTCCATCTTCAGCAGCCCGAGCGTCTCGCATGCGCCCATGTCGAACTGCGTGATGATGGCGCCGTCGGAGTCGCGGCGCTGGATCGGGATGACGTCGATCAGCGGCTTGCTCGACATGATCACGCCGGCCGCGTGCACGCCCCACTGCCGCTTGAGGCCCTCGAGGCCACGGGCGGTGTCGATGATCTCCTTGACCTGCGGGTCGGTCTCGTAGAGCGCCCGCACCTCCGTGGCCTCGGAGTAGCGCTTGTGGGCGGGGTCGAACACACCCGAGAGGGGGATGTCCTTGCCCATGATCGCCGGGGGCATCGCCTTGGTGATGCGGTCGGCCACCGCGTAGCCGGGCTGGCCGAACAGCACGCGCGCCGAATCCTTGATCGCGGCCTTCGCCTTGATCGTGGAGTACGTGATGATCTGCGCGATGCGGTCCTCGCCGTACTTCTCCGTGGTGTAGCGGATCATCTCGCCACGCCTGCGCTCGTCGAAGTCCATGTCGATGTCGGGCATCGAGATGCGCTCGGGGTTGAGGAATCGCTCGAAGATCAGCTTGTGCTCGATCGGGTCGAGGTCGGTGATGCCCAGGACGTAGGCGACCAGCGAGCCCGCCGCGGAACCGCGACCGGGACCGCACCGGATGCCGACCGACTTGGCGTGCTGGATGAGGTCGGCGACCACGAGGAAGTAGCCGGGGAACCCCATCTGGATGATGATCCCGACCTCGTAGTCGGCCTGCTTGCGGTACCGCTCGGTGATCCCGTGGGGGAACCGCATGTGCAGCCCGCGCTCGACCTCCTTGATCAGCCAGCTCTCCTCCGTCTCCCCGGCGGGGACGGACGCGCGGGGCATGAGGTCCTGGCCCTCGGTGAAACCGACGTCGACCCGCTCGGCGACGAGCAGCGTGTTGTCGCAGGCCTCGGGGAACACCGGATCCCACTGGGCCCGCATCTCGGCCGGTGACTTGAGGTAGAAGTCGGACGCGTCGAACTTGAAGCGGCCGGGGTCGGCGAGCGTCTTGCCGGTCTGCACACAGAGCAGCACCTCGTGCGGCTTGGCGTCCTCGGCGTAGGTGTAGTGCAGGTCGTTGGTGGCGAGGCCCGGCAGGTCGAGCTTCTTCTTGAGGTCGTAGAGCGCGTCGCGGACCTGGCGCTCGATCGCGATGCCGTGGTCGAGCAGCTCGCAGAAGAAGTTGTCCTTGCCGAAGATGTCGCGGTAGTCGCTCGCCGCCTGGCAGGCGGCGTCGAACTTGCCCCGCTGCAGCAGCCGCTGGACCTCGCCCGACGGGCAGCCGGTGGTGGCGATGATCCCCTTGCCGTAGGTCTCCAGCAGCTCGCGGTCCATGCGGGGCTTGTAGTAGTAGCCCTCGAGCGACGCGAGGCTGGAGAGCCGGAAGAGGTTGTGCATCCCCTCTGTGTTCTCCGCCAGCAGCGTCATGTGGGTGTACATCTCACCCGGGTTGTCGTCGCTGACCGTCTGGCCGCCGAGGGTGGCGCGCTTGCGCTCGTGGCGGCTGCCCGGCGAGAGGTAGCCCTCCATGCCGATGATCGGCTTGACCCCGTGGGCCTTGGCCTTGCGCCAGAACTCGTAGGCGCCGTAGACGTTGCCGTGGTCGGTCATCGCCAGCGCCGGCATCCCCATGCGCGCGGCCTCGGTGAACAGGTCGTCCAGCCGGGCCGCTCCGTCGAGCATGGAGAACTCGGTGTGCGTGTGGAGGTGGACGAAGCTGTCGCCACGGCTGGGGCCGGCCATCGGGGTGGTGAGCTCCCTTCTGGCGCGGCCGCCGGGGCAGCGCTGGATCGATGCGGCCGCCGCGCCGGCCGTCCTGGGGACGGCACCGGCACCTCGGCCGCTGGGATGGACACAGGCTAACCCCGGCCCCCGACAAGTTTCCGTACCCGTGCGGTGGCCCGCACCGCGCTGCCACCCCCCTCTCACCGACCGGCGTGGCGGCGCTGCGCAGCGTGGCCGCCGGGAGGGCCCACACGCCCACCCTGACCGCGCGGAGTCGGGGCCAGGGCCAGGGACCTGAGCGCCTGATCCGGGCGACTCGCGGGCCGGTTCCGGGCGACTCGCGGGCCGGTTCCGGGCGACTCGCGGGTCGATTCCGGGCGACTCGCGGACCGGATCCGGGCGACTCGCGGGCCCGATCCGGGCGACTCGCGGGCGGGCGGGGGGCGGGGCGGGGGCCGCCCTAGACTCGCCGCGATGAGCGAGCCCTCCCCGTACGCGGCGGCGATCGCGCGCGTTCCCGTACGGGAGGACGAGGTGGGGCTGCGCGGCGGCCGCACCCGGTTCTGGGTCTACGGCGCCGACGACGCACCGCACCGCGTCGTCCTCCTGCACGGCCTGCGCGGTGACCACCACGGGCTGGAGCCGATCGTGGCGCACCTGACGGGTGCGCGGGTGGTGGTGCCGGACCTGCCCGGGTTCGGGCAGTCCCTGCCGCTCCCCGGCGACGCCCACGACGTCGCCGGTTACGCGGCGTGGACGCGCGACCTGCTCGCCGCCGTCGCACCGGCGGGGGACGTGGTGCTCGCCGGCCACTCCTTCGGCTCGATCGTGGCCGCCGCGGCACTCGGCCGTCCGGCACCGTCGGCGGCCGGGAGTGTCCCCGCGCCGCGGGTGCGGGGTCTCGTGCTCGTCAACCCGATCGCGGCGTCCGCCCTGGCCGGGCCGCGGGTGGTGGTCACGCGGCTCACGGTGCTCTACCACCACCTCGCCGCCGCCCTGCCCGAGCGCGCGGGAACCGCGCTGCTGCGCCACCGGCTGATGACGCGGGTGGCCAGTACGGCGATGGCCACCACGAGGGATCCCGGCCTGCGCCGCTGGATCCACGCCGAGCACGACCGGTACTTCAGCACGTTCGCCGACCGCGCGACATTGCTGCAGGCCTTCCACGCCTCGGCGGGCCACGACGTCGGCGAGTTCGCGGCCGGCATCGCGGTGCCGACGTTGCTGGTGGCCGCCGAGCGCGACGACATCGCACCGCCCGCCGCGCAGCGCGCACTGGCCGGACGGTTCCCGGACGCGCGGCTGGCGATGGTTCCGGGCACCGGTCACCTCGCCCACTACGAGGCTCCCGCCGCGGTGGCCGCCGCGATGTCGGCGTTCCTCACCGCGCTGCCGGTCCCGTGAGGATCCTCGTCGACTGCCGGTACGTCCGGATCGACCGGCACGACGGCATCAGCCGCTACACGGCGGGGCTGGCGGCCGGGCTGGCCCACCTGCAGGCCGAGCGGAGCGGCAGCGCGGCGGGCCACAGCATCGAGCTGCTGGTGAGCGACCGGCGCCAGCTCGCGCACCTGCCGTCCGGCCTGCCCTGGCACCTGGTCAGCAGCCCCACCGGCCCGCGTGAGCCGCTGGTGGCCCGGCAGGTGCGGCGCCTCAAGCCGGACGTGGTGTTCTCCCCGATGCAGACGATGGGCAGCTGGGGGCGCGACTACGGCCTCGTGCTGACGCTGCACGACCTCATCTACTACCGCAACCGCACCCCGCCGCCGCAGTTCGCGGCCCCGATCCGGCTGCTGTGGCGGCTCTACCACCTCGCGTGGTGGCCGCAGCGGCTGCTGCTGAACCGGGCCGACGCGGTGGTCACGGTCTCGGCGGCCACGGCCGCGCAGATCGCGGAGCACCGCCTGACCCGGCGGCCGGTGACCGTCGTCCCGAACGCCCCCGACCTCGGCCCCGACCTCCCGCGGGCGCCGCGCACCGGCGCGCTCGTCTACATGGGCTCGTTCATGCCCTACAAGGACGTGGGGACGCTCGCGAGCGCGATGCCGGCACTGCCCGACCACGAGCTGCACCTCATGAGCCGGATCTCCCCCGAGGAGCGGGCGCGGCTCACCGCGCTGGCCCCGGGCGGACGCCTGGTGTTCCACGACGGCGCGAGCGACGAGACCTACCGCGACGTGCTGCGCGGCGCGACGGCGCTGGTCTCGGCGTCGCGGGACGAGGGGTTCGGCATCCCGCTGGTGGAGGCGATGGCCCTGGGCACGCCCGTGGTCGTCACCGACATCCCGGTGTTCCGCGAGGTGGGCGGGGACGCCGGGACCTACGTCACCGCGGGCGACGTGGGCGGCTTCGTCCGCGCCGTCCGGGAGCTCGGCGAGCCCGGCTGCTGGGAGGAGCGCTCGGTGGCGGCCCGGGCCCGGGCCGCGCACTACAGCTGGGAGAACTCCGCCCGGGTGCTGCTGGCCCTGCTGGAACGCGTAGCAGCGACTCGCACGCACCCCGGCTGACCCGCCCCCCGGCGGAGCGCACCCCGACGTTCAGGAAAGCCACTTTCCTGCCCGCAGAGGGCGGGAAAGTGGCTTTCCTGAACCTGTGAGGCCGTCAGGCCGCTCTCGTCACCTGCACGCGGTCGTCGCGGCCCAGCGCGCGCTCGTAGATCCCCTCGAACGTGCTCAGGGTGGCGTCGATGGCGTGCTCGGCGACGAGGTCCCGGCTGGCCGCCCCCATCCGGCGGCGCAGGGCGGGGTCGGCGAGCAGCGCGGCGAGGCGGGTGGTGAGCTCGGGGACGTCGCCCGGCGGGTACAGCCAGCCGTTGCGGCCGGGGCGCACGAGGTGGGGCAGCGCCATCGCGTCGGCGGCGACCACCGGGAGGCCCGCGGCCATCGACTCCAGCGTGACGAGGCTCTGCAGCTCGGCCACCCCCGGCATGCAGAACACCGCGGCACCGGCGTAGGCGTCGAGCAGTTCCTGCTCGGCGACGAACCCGCGGAACCGCACGCGCTCGGCGAGCCCGAGACCATCGGCCAGCGCCGTCCACTCTTCACGGCGGGCACCGTCACCGATGATCTCCAGCCGCGCCGGCAGTTCCGGCGGCAGCGCGGCGAATGCCCTGATCAGCTCGTCCACGCGCTTCTCCTGGTCGAGCCGCCCGACGAACAGGACGGTCGGGACGGCGCCGGGGGCCTGCGGGGTGGCGCGGTAGCGGTCGGCGTCGATGCCGCAGGACACGGGGATCGCGTCGACGAGCCCGGCGTGGCGCACGAGCAGCTCCACCGCGCGGGGGGTGGGCGCGGTGACGACGGTGGCCCGGCCGAAGACGTTGCCGAGGTCCTTCCACGCCACCGTCGCGAAGGCCCGCCGCAGGGCCCGGGGGATCGGCGAGTAGGCGACGAGGTTCTCGGGCATGAGGTGGTTGGTGGCCACGAGCGGTCGTCCGTCGCGGTGCGCGGCCTTCACGACGCCGCGGCCGACCACCATGTGCGCCTGGGTGTGGACGACGTCGGGGTCGATCTCCTCCATGAGGGCGGCGGTGTCCGGGCCGGCTTCCCACGGCATGCAGACCTGGAAGCCGGAGTGCATGAAGTAGCGGTGGGAGCGGACCCCGTGGACGGTGACGCCGTCCCTGGTGTCGCGGGTGCGGGGGCCGGTGGGAGACGGCGCCACGACGTGCACCTCGTGGCCACGGCGGGCCAGCCCGGTGGCGAGTCGCTCGGCGAAACGCGCGGCCCCGTTCACGTCGGGGGGGTACGTCTCGGCGCCGATCAGTATCCGCAGTGGTTTCACGGCGGCAGGCTTCACGGGACGGGTCCTCTCAGATGAGTGAAGCAGTGCGGGCGAACCGGCGCTGGGGATCACCGGCGGTGCAGGGAGTGCGCCGACCGCGTGTGAGCAGCCGGAGTCGAGGTTCGTTCGCGAGCGGAGCGGGCGGCGCGGGCCGCCACCGCATCCGGATGGTGGCGGGCCAGTGCGATGACGCCTGCCGTGGCCGTTGCGGCGGCGACGACGAGCAGGAGCCACGTCTCGGCCGGGGTGGCGGCCCCCTCGCCGAGCAGCACCGCTCCGAGGAGCACGGCCACGATCGGGTCGACGACGGTGAGGCAGGCGATGACCACCTCGGGCGGCCCGGAGGCGAAGGCCTGCTGCACGAGCCAGCCGCCCACGAGGACCGCCACACCGATGCCGGCCGCCGCCGCGAGGACGGGGGGCTCGAAGGCCCCGACGTCGCCGGACGCGACCGACTGGGAGACGGCCCGCACGAGCGCGGAGACGAGGCCGAACGCCGCCGCTCCGCCCGTGGCACAGGCCACGCACCGGACCCAGCCGGGACGGGCCATGCCGAGCGCGGCCAGCAGCAGCACGATCCCGGCGACGACGAGGCTCGCGAACAGGGTGGCCTGGTCGGGCGGGGGCGTGCTGACGGCGGTGCTCGCGGCGGTGAGGACGAACACGGCCACGCCGCCGATGCTGAGCAGGACGCCGACGAACACCCCGAGCGCCGGCACGCTGCCCCGCTGGACGGCGGTGAGCAGCACCGCGATGGGGACGGCCAGCACGCCGATCGGCTGGACGACGGACAGTGGCGCCAGCACCAGCGCGCCGGCGTGCAGGGCCGATCCGCCCGCGGCCAGCGCCAGACCGGCGAGCCAGCCGGGCCTGCGGGCGATGGCGCCGAGCCCGCGCAGGGACAGCACCTTGCCCTCCTGCCCGGCACCGGACGGGCCGGACCGGTCCGAGACGGCACGGTGCTGGAGGACGGCGGCACCCGCGAAGCAGACGGCGCCGAGCATGGCGAGGGCGATGGCGACGCCGGGACCTGTGAGGAGGTCGATCACACCGCACCCCTGAGCTCGACGCCGGACGGAAGGACCGCCGGGGCCGGCATGTGTTCCACTGCCAACCGGGTTGCCCGGGCGGTCACAACCAGTACCAGCATCACTACCGCGTAGAGAACACGTTGGACCCCCCCGAGCAGGGGAAATCCGGGTGAAAGGCCGATAACAATCGGTAGCAGGAGCAGCAGGAAGCCGGCGCTCAACGCCGTTGTGACGACCGCGCACCGGGCCAGGACGGGGGCTGCGGCCGTCCAGCCGGGAGCGGTCCGGGCCCGGCGGGCGATCATCCAGACCGCCTGCGGCAGGAC
>NZ_JAAXKY010000019.1 GCF_012911925.1 Pseudonocardia xinjiangensis
GAGTCCGGCGGGCGCCGCCAGGTCGATCGGTACGGGGGCGGCGCGACCCGCCGGCGCGGCGCGGTCGACGCGCTGCGCGTTGCCGGGCACCACGTCGCCCCTGGCCGCCCGGCCCCCGGCCGGAGCCGTGCGGCCGGCCGTGCCGTCGCCGCCGTCCTCGTCCTGCACGTGCCTCATCGCTCCATCCTGGTCGCCGTGGTGGCATCCGGCCCGCCGGGCCGGACGCCCTCCGGTCGACCAGGCCTCACATCGAGCGGCCGCGCCACTCCCGGTACCGGCGCACCAGCGCCGCGGTCGAGGCGTCGAGGCCGCCGGTGTGCGCCTCCGGGTCGGAGAGCACCGGTCCCAGCTGCCGAGCCAGGACCTTGCCCAGCTCCACACCCCACTGGTCGAACGAGTCGATGCCCCAGATCGTGCCCTCGACGAACGTCATGTGCTCGTAGAAGGCGATCAGCTGACCGAGTACCGACGGGGTCAGCTTCCTCGCAAGGATCGCGGACGACGGCCGGTTCCCCGGCATCACCTTGTGCGGAACGATCTCGGCAGGCGTGCCCTCGGCCGCGATCTCCTCGGCGGTCTTGCCGAACGCGAGCGCAGAGGTCTGGGCGAACAGGTTGGACATGAACAGGTCGTGCATGTCGCCGCTCGTGCCACCGTCGGGCACCGACACGTCGTGGTTGGGCTCGGCGAACCCGATGAAGTCGGCGGGGACGAGCCGCTTGCCCTGGTGCAGCAGCTGGTAGAAGGCGTGCTGGCCGTTGGTGCCCGGCTCGCCCCAGAAGATCTCGCCGGTGGTGGTGGTGACGGGGCTGCCGTCGCCGCGCACCGACTTGCCGTTGCTCTCCATCGTGAGCTGCTGGAGGTAGGCGGGCAGCCGGTGCAGGTACTGGCTGTAGGGGAGGACGGCGTGGGTCTGGGTGTCGAAGAAGTTGACGTACCAGACGTTGAGCAGCCCCGCGATGACCGGCAGGTTCTCCTCCAGCGGCGCGGTGCGGAAGTGCTCGTCGATCGCGTGCATGCCGGCGAGGAACTCCCCGAACTGCTCCTTGCCGATCGCGACCATGAGCGAGAGCCCGATCGCGGAGTCGACGGAGTAGCGCCCGCCGACCCAGTCCCAGAACCCGAACATGTTGTCCTCGTCGATGCCGAAGGCGCTCACCTCCTTCGCGTTCGTGGAGACCGCCACGAAGTGCTTGGCCACGGCCGACTCGTCGCCACCCAGCCCCGCCAGCAGCCAACGGCGTGCGACCTGGGCGTTGGTCAGCGTCTCCAGCGTGGTGAAGGTCTTGGACGAGACGATGAACAGCGTGGTGGCCGGATCGAGGTCGCGGGTGGCCTCGGTGATGTCGGTCGGGTCGATGTTGGAGACGAACCGCATCGTCAGGTCGCGGTCGGCGTAGGCCTTCAGGGCCTCGTAGGCCATCACGGGTCCGAGGTCGGAACCGCCGATCCCGATGTTGACGACGGCGCGGATCCGCTCGCCGGTGTGGCCGGTCCACTTCCCGGAGCGCACGGCGTCGCTGAAGCTGCCCATCCGGTCGAGCACCGCGTGCACGTCGGCCACCACGTCCTGGCCGTCGACCTGCAGGGTGGCGTCGCGCGGCAGCCGCAGTGCGGTGTGCAGCACCGCCCTGTCCTCGCTGGTGTTGATGTGCTTGCCCGAGAACATGGCCTCGGTGCGCTCCGGCAGGCCGGCGGCGCGGGCGAGCGCGGTGAGCAGCGGCACCGTGTCGCGCGTGATGCGGTGCTTGGAGTAGTCGAGGACGAGGTCGGCGCCTGCTGCCGTCATGGCGGCGGGGCGGTCGGGGTCGGCGTCGAACAGCTCACGCAGATGCAACCCGGCCACGGCCTCGTGGTGCTCGGCCAGCGCGGACCACTCGGCGGTGGAGGTGATGTCGATTGCGGGCACGTCCGCCATCCTGCCGCGTATCAGGACTTGGCGGGGGTGGGGACACTCTCCTGGGCGCCGATGCTGCGGTCCCACAATGCGATGCCCCCGAGCAGGCCGGAGATGTTCGGCACGAGTGTCCGGTTCGGTCCGAGCTTGTCCGCATCGAGCCGCTTGGCGTTGCCGCCGCCGACGTAGACGTGGTCGGGCAGCACCATCGCCTCCAGCGCTTCGAGGGCGTCCATCACCCTCTCGCGCCAGTGCTCCTTGCCGACCTTGTGCCGTTCGTTGTCGCCGCAGGCCACCTCGATGGAGTGGCCGTGCCCGAAGCGCCCGTGCGAGAGCTCCATGTGCGGCAGCAGCATGCCGTCGAAGAACACCGCGCACCCGACGCCGGTGCCGAGTGTGATCACCAGCTCCATGCCGTGGCCGGAGATGACGGCGCAGCCCTGCACGTCGGCGTCGTTCGCCACCCGCGTCGGCTTCCCGAACCGCTGTTCGAGCGCCGTCTCCAGCTCGAAGCCGGTCCACTGCGACACCAGCTCAGGGTCGGGCTGCTGACCGGGCCCGTGGCGGGAGAAGGCGGGGACCTCGCGGACCCGGCCTCGGCGGATCGCCCCGGGGAAGCCGACCGAGACGCGGTCGTAGGCGGGCTGGGTGCCGGCGAGTGTCGTCAGCTCGTCGAGCAGCACCGGTGGAGTGCACGGGTACGGCGTCTCGCGACGCTCGCGCTCGGACATCATCTCGCCCTCCGGCGACAGCACGGTGGCTTTGAGCCCCGAGCCGCCGACGTCGATTGCCAGTGTGAGCGGTCCAGCCATGCCCGTGGTCCTCCTCGTGCCGTGCCTCCACCGCACCGTAGCCGGGTGGACTCACGGCTGTCATGGCGAGTGCTCCACAGGGGATCGACGCCGGACGTCAGCCGGGGATGACACCGTCCTTCGCCAGGGTGGGCACGTCGACCGCCACCGTGTCCGGGTAGATAAGCCCGGTCCCGGTGTTGAGCACGACGACGTCCTCGCTGCCGTCGAGCCAGCCGGACTCCCGCAGCTGCCCCACCGCCGCGAAGCACGCCGCTCCTTCGGGGCACACCCAGGTGCCCTCGTCGCGGGCGAGCGCAGCCTGCGCGGCGAGCAGGTCCTCGTCGGTGACCGCCACCGCGGTACCGCCGGTGGACCGCACCGCGTCGAGCACGAGGAAGTCACCCAGCGCCTTCGGCACGGTGATGCCGAACGCGACGGTGTGCGCGTCGACGGGGGCCGTGCTCTCGGTGCGTCCGGCGTGGAACGCGTCGACGATCGGCGCACATCCCGTCGCCTGCACCGCGACGAGCCTCGGCAGGTCGCCGGTCAGCCATCCCAGCTCGCGCAGCTCCAGCAGCGCCTTGTGGATCGCGATGATCCCGACGCCGCCGCCGGTCGGGTAGAGGATGACATCAGGTGCCCGCCAGCCGAGCTGCTCGACGATCTCGTAGCCCATCGTCTTCTTGCCCTCGATGCGGTAGGGCTCGCGCAGGGTGGACGTGTCCTGGTACCCGTCGCGCCCGGCCACCGCCGCAGCGATCAACCGACCGGCGTCGCCGATCAGCCCGTCCACCAGGTACAGCTCGGCACCGGCCACCACGCACTCGCGGCGGGTGATCACGGGCGCGTCGACGGGCATCGCGATGAGCGCGCCCATCCCGGCGCGTGCCGCGTAGCTCGCCCATGCCGCGCCGGCATTGCCGTTCGTCGGCATCGCGATCCCCGTGACGCCCAGCTCCGCCGCCCGCGAGATCCCGACGGCGGCGCCACGTGCCTTGAACGCCCCGGTGGGGACCAGTCCCTCGTCCTTCATGCGCAGGCGCGGGACGCCGAGCCGGGCGCCGTGGCGGGGCAGGTCGAGCAGCGGCGTCATGCCTTCCCCGAGGGTGACCACATGTGCGGGATCCCGCACGGGCAGGAGCTCGTGATAGCGCCACAGGTCCGGCGGGCGGGTCGCGATCTCTGCCGGTGTGACGGTGGCGGCCGCGCGCTGCAGGTCGTAGCGGGCGAGCAGGGGAGCACCGAGCGGGGAGGTGCCCTGCACGACGTCGGCGTCGTGGCGGGAGCCGTCACGGGAGCACTCGAGGTGCGAGAGAGCGGAGAAGGACGTCGTCGGATGGGCGGGGGCCGCAGGAAGAACCACGACGGCAGGCAATCCTGCTGCGACGAGCGCGTCAACTGTGACGTTCGTCCTGATCGAGCGCCGACACGATGTGGTGAAGATCATGACGAGCGGCCCGTCCTGCGCGACGGTCGGACGCGGAAACGTCGAGATGGGCACTCGGTCCCTTATGTCCGCTGCTCATCGCGCATGACCACCCAGCCGTCGAGGCATCCGTGTGACGTCGGATGCTCGACCGCCTACGTCAGGTTCACTGGTGGTCACTCCCCGGATCAGATTGATCACCCAGCGCTTCGGAGGACTTGATGTTGCACCGTCCCCTGCCCCCGCCTGCCAGCGACGTGGCACTGCTGCTGGCACGCATCCTCATCGGCGTCGTCATGTTCGCCCACGGCTACCAGAAGATGGTCATCAGCGGTATCGGCCGCACCACCGAGGGGTTCGAGAACCTGAGCATCCCGCTCGCCATCGTCTCCGCGTCGTTCGTGACGGTGGTCGAGTTCGTCGGCAGCGCGCTGCTGATAGCGGGAGCGCTCACGCCGGTGGTGTGCGCTCTGATGCTGGTCATCATGAGCGGGGCGGCGATCTTCGTCCACATCCCCAACGGCATCTTCGTCGCCAACGGCGGGTGGGAGCTCGTCGGCGTGATCGCGGCGGGCCTCATCGCCATCACCGCCACCGGCCCCGGCCGCTTCAGCATCGACCACATCGTCCGCACCCGGCAGCACCAGCAGCCCGACGTGCAGGCGCCCCCGCCTCCCACGCGCCACGCCGTTGAGGCGGAAGACACCTTTTGGCGCAGTCCCGCGGGGGGCAACCAGGGGGCATGACGCCGCAGACCGCCGCCACAGGGGCCCAACCCCGTCGCCCCACCGTCGCCGACCACGTGGTCGACCGGTTGGCGTCGTGGGGTGTCAGGCACTACTACGGCTACCCGGGCGACGGCATCAACGGCATGACCTCGGCGCTCCAGCGGCGGCCCGACACGCGGTTCGTGCAGCTCCGGCACGAGGAGACCGCCGGTTTCGCCGCCGCTGCGCACGTCAAGTACGGGGGTGGGCCGCTCGGCGCGGCGCTCGTGACGTCGGGGCCGGGGGCCGTCCACCTGCTCAACGGCCTGTACGACGCCAAGCTCGACCACCAGCCCGTCGTCGCGCTCGTCGGGCAGACCGCTCTCACCGCTCAGGGCGGCGGCTACTACCAGGAGATCGACCTCCTGGCGCTCTACAAGGACGTCGCGGGCTTCCTCGCCCAGCTCGACGACCCCAACCAGGTCCGCCACCTGGTCGACCGGGCCTGCCGCACGGCGCTCGCCCACCGCACCGTGTCGGTGCTGGTCCTGCCGAACGACATCCAGGACGAGAAGGCCGTCCTCGACCCGCCGCACAGCCACGCCCACTTCGCCACCTCGAACGCGCCGAGCACCCGGGTCACCGTCCCGCCGGAGGCCGACCTGCGTGCCGCCGCCGAGCTGCTGCGCGGCGGCGAGAAGGTCGCGATGCTCGTCGGCCAGGGCGCGTACGGCGCCGAGGCCGAGGTCGCCGCGATCGCCGAGCGGCTGGGGGCCGGCGTGGCCACGGCGCTGCTCGCGATGCCCGTGGTGGACCAGCGTGAGCCCTGGGTCACCGGCTCGATCGGCCTGCTCGGCACGGGGCCGAGCTGGTATCTGATGAAGGAGTGTGACCGGCTGCTGATCGTCGGGTCGAACATGCCCTACGGCGAGTTCTACCCTTCGGAGGGCCGGCCCGCGGTGCAGATCGACATCGACGGCGCCCAGCTGGGCCTGCGCTACCCCACCGAGGTCAACCTGGCCGGTGACGCCGCGCCCACCCTGCGTGCGCTGCTCGACCTGCTCGCCGGCCACACGCCGCCCACCGAGTGGCGCGACGACATCGCCACGCGCACCGCGGCGTGGCGGACGGCGCAGCGCAAGGTGGCCGAGCAGAAGGCCGACCCCGTCAACCCGCAGCTCGTGCTCGCCGAGCTCGACGAGCGGCTGCCCGCCGACGCGATGCTCGCCGTGGACTGCGGCACCGTCACCGCGTGGTTCGCCCGGCATCTGCACCTGCGCCCGGGGATGCTCGCCAGCCTGTCGGGCACGCTCCTGTCGATGGGGGGTGGCCTGCCGTACGGGATCGCCGCGAAGTTCGCCCACCCGGACCGCCCGCTGTTCGCCCTGCTCGGCGACGGGGCCATGCAGATGAACGGGGTCAACGAGCTGATCACGGTCTCGAAGTACTGGCGGGAGTGGGCGGATCCGCGGTTCGTGCTGCTCGTGCTCAACAACCGCGACCTGTCGTTCGTCAGCTGGGAGCAGCGCGCCGAGGAGGGCACGCCGAAGTTCGACGACAGCCAGCTGCTGCCCGACGTCGACTACGCGGCATGGGGCCGCACGCTGGGGCTCCACGGGATTCGCGTCGACGATCCGGCGCACGTCGGCGCGGCATGGGACACCGCGCTCGCCGCCGACCGCCCGACCGTGATCGACGCGGTCGTCGATCCGGCCGAGCTGATGATCCCGCCGCAGTTCACCCTGGAGCAGGCCCGACACACCGCCACCGCGGTGATCCGCGGCGACTCGGACTGGCGCGGGATCCTGCGTCGGGGCGTGCCGACGGCGGTAGCCACCCTGCTGCCGCACCGGGCCGGCTGATCAGCCGTCGGTCCGCGGATCCACCACGTGTCGGGTCGCGGCCGCCGAGCCGACGTCGGCGAGCGACGGGTCGCCCGGCGGCCGTCCCCACGGCAGGTGGTTGAACAGCAGGTTCAGCAGGAAGGCCACGATCACGCACGAGGTGATCGAGGAACCGACGATGATCCCGAACGTCGCCGGCAGCTTCTCGTAGAACGAGGGTGCCACCACCGGGAGCATCCCGATCCCGATCGAGACCGCGACGATCATCAGGTTGTTCGTGCCGTCGAAGCGGACCTTGTGCAGGGTCCGGATGCCGACGGCGGTCACCGTGGCGAACATGATCAGGCCGGCGCCGCCCACCACCGGTCCGGGGAGCGAGGCCACCACCTCCCCGAACTTGGGCACCAGGCCCAGCAGCAGGAGGATCGCGCCGGCCACCGCGGGGACGAACCGGCTCCGCACACCGGTGAGCTGCACCAGCCCGACGTTCTGGGCGAAGATCGTGTCCGGGAACGAGTTCAGCACGCCCCCGAGCACGCCGGAGAAGCCGTCGGCGGCGAGCCCGCGCGCGATCCGGGCCGGTGTGAGGGGCTCGCCGATCGTCTCGCTGACGGCGAGCATGTCGGCCGTCGACTCGGCGAAGATCACCAGCATCACCACGCACATCGAGATCACGCCGGCGAGCGGGAACTGCGGCGCCCCGAACAGGAACGGCGTGGACACCCCGAACCAGGGCGCGGTGGCGACCCCGGAGAAGTCGGTGAGCCCCATCGGGATCGCCACGAGCGCACCGACGACGAGCCCGGTGAGCACCGCGATCTGGCCGATGAAGCCCCGCACGAACCGCGTGATCAGGACGATGAGCAGCACGATCCCCCCGGCGAGCGCGAGCCCGGGAACGGCGCCGTAGTCCGGGGCCGTCGAGTCGCTCCCCGCGATCAGGCCGGCCGCCGCCGAGATCAACGAGAGCCCGATGATCGTGATCACGCTGCCCGTCACGACGGGCGGGAAGAACCGGATGATCCGCGAGAACGGCACCGCGATCAGCAACCCGAAGATCCCCGAGACGATCATCGAGCCGTAGATGCCGACCAGGCCGAAGTTCTGTCCGATCAGGATCATCGGGGTGACGGCCGTGAACGTGGCGCCGGTGACGATCGGCAGCCGCACCCCGAGGATCTTCCCGATGCCCAGGGTCTGGATCAGCGTGATGATGCCGGCGACGACGAGGTCGGCGTTCACCAGCAGCCCGATGGTGCGGGTGTCCAGGTTCAGCGCACTGCCGACGATCAACGGGACGGCGACGCACCCGGCGTACATCACGAGCACGTGCTGCACGCCGAGCACCAGGAGCCGTCCCGCTGGTGGCACCTCGTCGACCGGGCTCTTCCCGCCGATGGCTTGCGCGTCGGTCATGCGGCCGCCTTTCGTCATCCTGGGAGGGACCGTAGATCTCGTTCGTTAACGCGGCGTGACGACGCGCCAGGAAGCGCGCGCGGCGGGGTGCGAGGATGGCGCCGACGGCGACCCGGGTCTCGGAGCAGGGGGTGAGCGGATGCTGCGGCACGTCACGGCCATCCGGTACGTCACGCCGCTGCGCGAAGGCGGGTCGCTTCCCGGCCTGATGGAGGCCGACGACCTCGGCACGTACGTCGTCAAGTTCCACGGGGCCGGGCAGGGCCGCAAGGTCCTCGTGGCGGAGATCGTCTCCGGGGAGCTCGCCCGCGGGCTGGGCCTGCCCGTCCCGGAGCTGGTCACCGTCGAGCTCGACCCGGCCCTGGGCGCCTCCGAGCCGGACCAGGAGGTGCAGGAGCTGCTGCGGGCGAGCCCGGGGCTGAACCTCGGCATGGACTTCCTGCCGGGCGCGCTCGACCTCGACCCCACCGCCTTCGCCCTCGGCCCGGAGCTCGCGGGGCAGGTGCTGTGGTTCGACGCGCTCGTCGGCAACGTCGACCGCTCGTGGCGCAACGTCAACATGCTGTTCTGGCACGGCGCGCCCTACCTGATCGACCACGGGGCCACGCTGACGTTCCAGCACGCCTGGTCGGGTGCGCAGGGGTGGGTGCGCAGGCCGTACGACGCCGCCGACCACGTGCTCCTCGGCTCCGCGCCCGACCTCGACGCGGCCGACGCCGTGCTCGCGCCGAGGGTCACCGCGGACCTGCTGCGCGCCGCGGTCGACGCCGTGCCCGCCCAGTGGCTCGCCGACGAACCCGGCTTCGCCGGTCCCGACGACGTCCGCGCGGCCTTCGTCGCTGCGCTCCTCGCCCGGCGGGACGCGCGCGAGGCGTGGCTCCCGGGTGTGCGGGCCGCGGTCGACGCCCGCCGGGACGGCCACGGCGAGCCCCCGGCCACCCGCGGACCGAAGCCCCCGTTCTGGGTGACGCAGGGGCAGGGCCGGGCATGACGGGGCGCCACGCCTTCGAGTACGCGGTGCTGCGGGTGGTGCCGCGGATCGAGCGCGGGGAGTCGTTCAACGCGGGCGTGCTGCTGTACTGCCGTCCGCTGGACTACCTCGGGGCGCGGGTGCACCTCGACCCGCAGCGACTGTGCGTGCTCGACCCCGCCGCCGACGGCGCGGTGATCGCCCGCGCCCTCGACGCGGTGGCGGCGCTGTGCGGCGACGGCCACACCGAGGCGGCCCGCTACGCGGGACCTGCGGGGGAGGAGGACCGGGGCCGCCGGTTCCGGCGTCTCACCGCTCCGCGCAGCACGATCGTGCAGGCGGGCCCCGTGCACACCGGCCTCACCACCGACCCGGAGGCCGAGCTCGACCGCCTCCTGGCCGCCCTGGTCCTCCCCCTCCCCTGACCCGGCCGAGCACACACCCCCGCGAGTCGCCCGTTCCTGACCCGCGAGTCGCCCGTTTTCCGTGCGCGAGTCGCCCGGAACCCGTTGGCCTCAGCTGCGGGACCGGCGCCCCACCGCGACCACGGCGACCGTTGCGCCGACCACGACGGCGATCCCGATCGGCAGGAGGGGCAGTTCCGGCTGGGTGCTCGGCGGGACAGGCTCGCTCGACGCCACGGCCGGCGGGGGAGGATCGCTCGTCGCCGTGGGGGCGACCACCGGCGCCCGGTCCACGAGGGTGCCGACCGGTGTTCTGTCCATCGGCTGGGCGAAGCCCCAGTCCAGGAGCGCCGCAGCCTGTCTCCACATCGGCTCGGGATGCTGCTCGCCACGCATGAGCGCGACCACGAGGCGTCGGCCGCCGTGCTGGGCAGCCCCGACGAGCGTGTGCCGTGCGGCGTCGGTGAACCCGGTCTTCTCACCGAGGGAACCGGGATAGCGGGCCAGCAGCCTGCTGGTGTTCGACAACGCGAACCCCGGCCGGTCGCCGTATCCGGGGAAGGGCACGGACGGCGTGGTGAGCGTGCCGGCGAACAGCGGGTCCCGCATCGCCACGCGGAACAGGACCGCGAGGTCGTAGGCCGACGACGCGATCCCTGGCCCGTCGAGCCCGGATGGCGTGGCCGGGAGCGTGTCGAGCGCACCCACCTCGCGGGCAACGGCGGTCATCCGGGCCAGCATGACGGGGTCGCCGCCGACCGCGCGGCTTAAGGCCTGGGCGGTGTCGTTGCCGGAGTTGAGGAGCAGGCCGGCCACCAGTTGGCGCACGGTGTAGCGGCCCCCGGCCCCGATGCCGGCCTTGCTGCCCTCGATCTGCATGTCTTCCGTCGTGGCGCCGACCACCGCGTCCGGGTCGAGGTTCCGCAGCGCGACCAGCGCTGTGAGCACCTTGAGGGTTGACGCGGGCCGGTGCCGCGCATGCGGCGCTCGGGCGGCGAGCACGGCACCCGAGTCCAGGTCGGCCACGACCCACGACGCGGCTCCCACCTGCGGCGCGCCGTCCGTTCCGATCTCCCCGCAGCCACCCAGCTGCGGACCTCCCACCGGCTCGGCCGGCCAGGGCAGCGGCTCCGGTGCAGGCCCGACGACCTCGGTCGGGGCCGGCGGCGGCGGAGGCACCTGCTGACCGGGACAGCCGACCGACGGCCCGGAGGTGATGGGCGCAGCAAGGGCGGCAACCACCGCGATCACGCCCAGGAATCGCACGCTGCGACTCTACGGTCGGGTACCGCCGTGACGGTCGGAGTGACAGGAGCACCCCCCTGTCGCCGAAACCATTCACCCGATGCGGGCGCCCCGGCGACCGAAATGCCCGAATCCGCGTAATCCGCAATCCGTCCCCCGCTCGGTCGGGCCGGACGATAAGGCGGCGGTCAGAGTTGCGCTGCACGTTCGGCAATGACGCATTACGCCGCGGCCGCGACGCATGAGCCGGTGCTCGCGGATCGGGTCGGCCCGTGAGGTGGACGCGGGGCGGGCCGCGGCCGGGCTGAGCACGGACACCCCGGCCTGATCATTCCGAGATCGGCGAATCCGCCTCTGCGAGGGCGGATCTGTGGTTCTCACGGCGATCACCGACCCGGTTCGGCGACATGATCGGTCCGAGATGCGGATGTCCGCCCTTTTGAGGGCGGATTCGTGACTCTCGCCGCGATCAACGGGGCCGGTCGGCGCGGGAGCGGAGGGGCGGAGCGCTCGCCGTATCTCTGTGCGACTCGCGCCAGAAGCGGGCGACTCGGGCGCGCAAAACGGGCGACTCGCGCGGCGGGAACGGGCGACTCGCGGGGGTGGGGGTGGCGCGAGGTTGCTCGGGGTGATCCTGTGGTCACCGACCGGAGCCGACGATTCGGTCACGCCGCGGAGTCCATCGTGTGAACTGATCTGTCGCTCGGCTACGGTCCCTCCGTCGTGCCGTCCGAGATCGGGACGGCCGGAAACAGGAGGCGTTCTTCAGTGCGGATCAGACGAGGATTCGTGCTGGCAGCTGCCGTGCTGACCAGCGCGCTGGTGGTGGTGGGCTGTGCCCGCGACACCGGGAACACCCAGCCCTCCGCCGGCGGTGGAACCAACGCGGGAGCGTGCGCGAAGAACGCCGCGCCGCAGGTCCCGGCGGGGGGTGCCGCGAACTCGGCGGCGCCCCTGCCGAACGCCGACGCGAGCGGGCTCAAGGTCGGTCTGGCGTTCGACATCGGTGGGCGCGGCGACGCGTCCTTCAACGACGCCGCAGGCGCCGGTCTCGACCGGGCGATCAGCCAGCTCGGCCTGATGAAGCAGAACACCAAGGAGCTGACGGCCGCTCCGAACGAGAGCGAGGACGCCGCGGCGACCCGCCTGCGCCAACTCGTCAGCGAGGGCTACAGCCCGATCATCACGGTCGGCTTCAAGTACGCCACCGCGCTGAAGACGGTCGCCGCCGAGAGCCCGAACACCAAGTTCGCGATCGTCGACGACAACTCGGTCGAGCTGCCGAACGTGACGCCGCTGGTGTTCGCGGAGGAGCAGGGCTCCTTCCTCGTGGGTGCCGCCGCCGCGCTCAAGACGCAGACCTGCAAGATCGGGTTCGTCGGTGGTGTCGAGCAGCCGCTGATCCAGAAGTTCCAGGCCGGCTACGTGCAGGGCGCGAAGGCGGTGGCCCCCGACATCCAGGTGGACGTCGATTACCTCACCCCGGCCGGTGACTTCACCGGCTTCAGCGACCCGGCCAAGGGCCAGGTCGTGGCCACGGGCCAGCTCGACGGGGGCGCCGACGTGATCTACCACGCCGCGGGCGCGTCCGGTCAGGGTGTGTTCCAGGCCGTGAAGGCCGCGGGCAAGTCGGCCATCGGCGTCGACTCCGACCAGTACAACATCCCGGGCCTGGCCGACGTGAAGGACGTGATCATCACGTCCATGCTGAAGCGGGTGGACGTGGCGGTCTTCGACTACATCAACGCCTCCGCGGCCGGGAACCTCACGACGCTGCCGAAGGTCTTCGACCTGAAGGTGGACGGGGTCGGATACGCCACGTCCGGCGGCAAGGTCGACGACATCGCCGCCCAGCTCGACGCCTACAAGGCGGCCATCATCAGCGGCGCGATCACGGTCAACTCGACGCCGTCGTCGTCCTGAACCTGGGGCACCATCGGGGGGCCGGGAGCCGCCGCGCGCGGCCCGGCCCCCCGGATCCGCGTCCCCCTTCGAAAGGCCTGATCTCATGGCCACGAGCGCGGCCGAGTACGCCGTCGAGCTCACCGGCATCACCAAGCGCTTCCCCGGCGTGGTCGCCAACGACGACATCCATCTCGCGGTCCGCCGCGGTGAGGTGCACGCCCTCTGTGGTGAGAACGGCGCCGGCAAGTCGACGCTGATGAAGATCCTCTACGGGATGCAGCAGCCCGACGAGGGCACGATCTCGGTGGACGGGCACGTGGTCCGGTTCCGTTCCCCGTCCGACGCGATCCGCGCCGGGATCGGCATGGTCCACCAGCACTTCATGCTCGCCGACAACCTGACCGTCGCGGAGAACATCCTGCTCGGGGCCGAGGCGATGCTGGGAATCGGCGGTGCGGCCCGGCGCCGGATTGCCGAGCTGGCCGCCACCGTGGGGCTCGAGGTCGACCCTCGCGCGCTGGTGGAGCGACTCGGGGTGGCCGACCGGCAGCGCGTCGAGATCATCAAGGTGCTCTACCGCGGTGCCCGCACGGTGATCCTCGACGAGCCCACCGCGGTGCTGGTGCCACAGGAGGTCGACGAGCTGTTCGACACCCTGCGCACGATGCGCGCCGACGGTTTCACGTTCCTGTTCATCTCCCACAAGCTCGACGAGGTGCGCGCCATCGCCGACTCGATCACGGTCATCCGCCGGGGCATGTCGGTGGGCACGGCCGACCCGGCCTCGGTGACCAGCAGGCAGCTCGCCGAGATGATGGTCGGCAGCGAGCTCCCGAGCCCCGAGACCCGCGACTCGACGGTGACCGACCGCGAGGTGTTGCGCGTCGAGGGGCTGGAGCTGCAGGCGGAGTCCGGTGCGCGTCCCCTGCTCGCGGGGATCGACCTGGTGGTGCACGCCGGTGAGGTGCTGGGCATCGCGGGTGTCGAGGGCAACGGCCAGACCGAGCTCGTCGAGACGATCATGGGTATCCGCCGGGCGAGCGCAGGCACGGTCGTGCTCGCCGGGACGGACCTCAGCCACGCCAGCACGCTGGAGCGGCGCGAGGCCGGGATCGGCTACGTGCCGGAGGACCGCACGCGCCACGGCATCCTGGCCAGCCAGCCGCTGTGGGCCAACCGCATGCTCGGCTACCAGAGCAGGCCGCCGGTGTCCCGGGGCGGCCTGCTGGGCCTGCTCGACCGGGCGGCCGCCCGGCGCGACACCGAGCGGATCGTCGCCGAGTTCGACGTCCGCACACCGAGCGTCGACGTGCCTGCTGCCGCGCTGTCGGGCGGCAACCAGCAGAAGCTCGTGGTCGGCCGGGAGCTCTCGGGCGATCCGGTGCTGCTCATCGCGTCGCACCCGACCCGCGGTGTGGACGTCGGGGCGCAGGCGGGCATCTGGGAGGAGCTGCGCAAGGCCAGGGCGCGCGGCCTTGCAGTGCTGCTGATCAGCGCGGACCTCGACGAGCTGATCGGGCTGTCCGACACGATCAAGGTGATGCTGCGCGGGGCGCTGGTCGCCGACGCCGACCCCGCCACCGTCACGCCGGAGGATCTGGGTGCGGCGATGACCGGCGCCGACGACGGGCGAGGAGCGGTGGCATGAGACGCATCCGGACGGTGCTGCTGCCGCCTGCACTGGCGATCGTCTTCGCCGCGTTGCTCTGCGCGGTCGCGCTGCTGATCAGCGGCGACTCCCCGCTCACCGCCCTGCGGGTGATGATCACGCAGGTCGGCGAGGGCACGACGGCCGTGGACATCGTCAACAGCGGGGCCGTCTACTACATCGCCGCGCTCGCCGTCGCGATCGGCTTCCAGATGAAGCTGTTCAACATCGGTATCGAGGGCCAGTACCGGCTGGCGGCATGTGTGGCCGCGATCGTCGGGGGTGCGCTCGTGCTGCCCCCGGTGGTGCACACGCTGGTGATCATCGTGGTCGCGGCGGTGGTGGGTGCGGCGTGGGCGGGCATCGCCGCACTGCTCAAGGCCTACCGCGGGGTCAGCGAGGTCATCTCGACGATCATGCTGAACTTCATCGCGACCGGCCTGATCGCGTTCCTCATCAAGCCCGACTCGTTCGGGGTGCTCCAGGGCAACAACATCTCCACCGCCCCGATCGAGCCGAGCGGGCAGTTCCCGGGCATCTCCTTCGGCTCCGGCGGCACGCTGTTCGGGATGGTCGGCGTGGCCGCGCTGCTCGGGCTGGGCTACTGGTTCCTGCTCAACCGCACGCGGTTCGGGTTCGAGCTGAAGGCGTCGGGGGAGTCGCCGACGGCCGCCACGGCGGGTGGGGTCGACGCCCGCCGGATGGTGATCATCGCGCTGGTGCTCTCCGGTGCGGTGGCCGGGCTCGTCGGGCTGCCAGAGCTGCTGGGGCGCGACTTCGCGTACACGCTCACCTCGCCGCAGGGCTACGGCTTCACCGGGATCGCGGTCGCCCTGCTGGGCCGCAACCATCCGCTGGGCATCGCGCTCGGGGCGTTGCTGTGGGCGTTCCTGGACAAGTCCGCGCTCGCGCTGGACAACGTCGGGGTGCCCCGGGAGATCGTGCTGATCATGCAGGGATCGGTGGTGCTGTCCGTGGTCATCGCCTACGAGATCGTCCGGCGCTACGAGCTGGCGGCCGAGCAGCGCAGGGTCGCCGCGCAGCTACGGGACACCGCGGCTGCTGAGAAGGCGGCCGAGAAGGTGGCGTCATGACGACGCTCCGCACCGCGCCGGTGACGTCGCCGCCGTCGCCCTCACCGGGCAGGCGACGGGTCCCGGCCTGGGCGCGCGTGCTGACCGTCGTGGTGGTCGGAGTCGTGATCCTCTCGGTCACGGCCACCCTGACCGGCCAGTACCAGCTCACCTCGCGGGGCACCACGCAGGCGGCGGTGCTGCTGCTGCTCCCCATCCTGTTCGCCGGGCTCGGCGGACTGTGGAGCGAGCGCTCGGGAATCATCAACATCGGTCTCGAGGGCATGATGATCCTCGGCACCTGGGGCGCGGCGTGGGCCGGCTACCAGTGGGGGCCGTGGGCCGCGGTCGCGGGCGGCATCGTGTTCGGGGCGCTCGGCGGGCTCCTGCACGCCGTCGCCACCGTCACGTTCAACGTCAACCACATCGTGTCCGGTGTCGCGATCACGCTGCTCGGCATGGGCGTCACGAAGTACCTCTCGACGCTGCTGTTCGAGCCGATCTCGCAGAACCCGCGCCAGTCCCCACGGGTCGAGGCGTTCGAGACGTTCTCCGTGCAACCGGTGGCCGACGGGCTGGCGTCCGTCGAGTCCCAGCAGCGGGTGCTGCTCTCCGACGTGGCGGGGCTGCTCGGCGGCCTGGTCAGCGGGCTCACGCCGCTCGTCATCATCGGGTTCGCGCTCGTCCCGATCAGCTACGTGGTGCTGTGGCACACCCGCTTCGGACTGCGGCTGCGGTCGTGCGGGGAGAACCCGGTGGCCGCCGAGTCGCTCGGCGTGAAGGTGGCCACCTACAAGTACATCGCGGTGGTCACCTCCGGCGCGCTCGCCGGGCTCGGCGGGGCGGCGCTCACGCTCAACCCCGGCCAGCTGGGCTATCTGGAGGGCCAGACCGGCGGCCGCGGGTACATCGGGCTCGCCGCCATGATCTTCGGCAACTGGCGCCCCGGTGGCCTGCTCGCCGGTTCGGCGCTGTTCGGCTACGTCGACGGCGTCCAGCTGCGGGCCGGTGGCGAGGCCGTCCACGGCCTGCTCTACGGGGCCACGATCCTGGCGGTCGGGCTCGCGCTGCTGTGGGCGGCGCGGCGCCGGTGGCGGGCGGCGCTGATCGCGGCGGTCGCGGGTGCGGCGGTGTACGCCGTCTACTTCTCGATCGACACGGTGCCGCGGGAGTTCGCGGCGTACGCACCGCAGCTCGTCACGCTGCTTGTGCTCGCCGTGGCGTCGCAACGGCTACGACCACCCGCCGCCATCGGCGTCGAGTACCGGCGGGGCGAAGGTGACTGAGCCCGACTGGGACGCCCTGCGCGCGGCCGCCGTGGCCGCCGCCGGTTCGGCCTACGCCCCGTACTCGCACCTGCAGGTCGGAGCGGCCGCCCTGTGCGACGACGGCCGGGTCGTCACCGGGTGCAACGTGGAGAACGCCTCGTACGGGCTCGGCCTCTGTGCGGAATGCACCATGGCCGGGCAGCTGCGCCTGACCGGCGGCGGCCGGTTCACCGCGGTGGCCTGCCGGTCGGGCGCGGGCGATCTCCTGATGCCGTGCGGGCGGTGCCGGCAGATCCTCTACGAGTTCGGCGGCCCGGACTGCCTGGTCGACACCCCCCGCGGCATCCTCCCCATGCGCGAGGTCCTGCCGGATGCGTTCGGCCCGGACGACCTGCCGCAGCGCTAGGCGCCGGACAAGATCAGTAGCTGACCGCACCCCGCAGTCGCGCTCAGCTGCTGATCTTGTCCGGCAGGGCCGCCAGCTCGGCGCTGATCTCACCGATCAGGTCGGCGAGGTCGGCGGGCTGGGACAGGAACGGCGAGTGGCTGGTGGGCATGTGCCGGACCAGGTCGGCCTTCGGCGGCAGCGTCTCCGCCAGCACCGGGGGGAAGATCCGGTCCTCGTCGCAGACGACGAACGCCGAGGGGAGCCGGCGCCAGGCCGCTCGCGTGAGCGGCTCCAGGAACGACAGGGAGCTCTGCGGTCGCAGCCGGACCACCGCGGCCTCTGCGACGTCGGCGGCCACGTCCGCGTACATGAGCACCGTCGAGCTGTCCGGCACCGGCAGCAGCGGCGTCTCCTCCGGGTCGAACCACGGTCCGCCCGTCGGCCCGAGGACGTACTCGCCGACGTCGAGCATGTGGGCGGCCAGGTAGATGAGCTGCGTGACCCGCGGAACGGTGGCGGCCACCTCGGTGACCGGCAGGCCACCGTAGGAGTGGGCGAGCACGGTGATCGGGCCGTCGATGCCGGCGAGGTGCTCGCGGATGACCTCGGCGTCGCGGTACATCCCGGCCTCCGGATCGCCGGAGGCGCTGAGCAGGTCCACTGTGGAGGTACGCCAGCCCCGGGCCGCGAGCTGGGGGACGAGCAGCTCCCAGGCCCATGCTCCGTGCCATGCGCCGTGCACCAGCACCAGCGTCCGTTCATGTGCCGCGTCGGCGACCACGGGCCACTCCTCGTTCTCGGTTTGTCGACCACGGCCCCGTCCGGGCCGCCCTTCACCGACGCTAGGTGGGGGCCCGCGTAGGGTCCATTTGCCGATGTCCGTCGTCCTTTCGTGATCGTCCGGAGCTGTGGTGGACCCCCTGGAGCACGTGCTGACGCTGCTGAGCGTCGAGGGGATGGTGGGGGTCCCGCTCCACGCAGGCGGACGCTGGGCAGTCGCGTTCAGCGGGCGGCTGGACATCCGGTGCGAGGCGGTGGTCGAGGGCGCCTGCTGGGTCACCGCCGAGGGCCGGGACGAGCCACTGCGCGCCGAGCAGGGCGACTGCTACCTGGTGGTCGGCAGGCGGCATTACCGGCTGTGCAGCGACCTGGAGACCCCGGCCGTCCCGGCGAACGCCGTCTACCGGGACCCCGACGGGACACGCCGGCCGCATCCGCGCGTAGGTACCGGGCACGACACCACGCTGGTGGGCGCCGGCTTCACGTTCGACGTGCACGCGGCCCCGCTGCTGCTCGGCGTCCTGCCGCCGGTGGTCCACATCCCTGCGGAGTCCGGGGACGCGGCCGCCCTGCGGGCGACGATCATCCTGCTCGGCACGGAGGTTGGCGGCGACCGGCTGGGCCGGGCGGCCATGCTGAACCGGCTCTCCGCGGTGGTCCTGCTACAGGCGCTGCGGGCGTACGCGGAGGCCGGCGGAGCGGCGACCAGCGGCTGGCTGGGGGCGTCGCTCGATCCGCAGATCGGTGCCGCGCTGCGCGCGATGCACGCCGACCTCGCCTACCCGTGGTCGGTACCCGAGCTGGCCGGGATCGCGCGCATGTCCCGGTCGACCTTCTCGCTCCGGTTCAAGGAGGCCGTCGGCGCCTCCCCGGCCGACTACGTGCTCCGCGTGCGCATGCACACCGCGGCCCGGGCGCTGCGCGAGAGCGGGCGGACGGTCGCCTCCATCGCAGCGGGGGTCGGCTACGGCAGCGAGAGCGCGTTCAGCGTCGCGTTCAAGCGGGTCATGGGTCGATCACCGGGCCGGCACCGGGTGCTGGGCGCCCCCCGCGACATCGGACCGGCCTGGGCGTCGTGAACGGGATCTGAGGAAGGAACGGAATTGCCGAACGCCATCGACGTCATCACCGCCAAGCGGGACGGGAGGCGGCTGTCCGACGACCAGATCGACTGGGTACTCGCGGCCTACACCCGCGGGGAGGTCGCCGACGAGCAGATGGCCGCGCTCGCGATGGCGATCCTGCTGAACGGCATGGACGCCGACGAGATCGCGCGCTGGACCCAGGCGATGATCGACTCGGGCGACGTGCTCGCGCTCGCGGACGTCGGCCGCCCGCTGGTGGACAAGCACTCCACCGGCGGGGTCGGCGACAAGATCACGCTCCCGCTGGCCCCCCTCGTCGCCGCGTGCGGGGCCGCCGTGCCGCAGCTGTCCGGGCGGGGGCTCGGCCACACCGGCGGCACGCTGGACAAGCTGGAGTCGATCCCGGGCTGGCGCGCGGCGCTGTCTCTGGAGGAGATCGCCGCTCAGCTCTCCGACGTGGGTGCGGTGATCTGCGCGACCACCCCGACGCTCGCCCCCGCCGACCGCAAGCTCTACGCGCTGCGCGACGTCACCGGCACCGTCGAGTCGATCCCGCTCATCGCCAGCTCGATCATGAGCAAGAAGATCGCCGAGGGCACCGGCGGTCTCGTGCTCGACGTCAAGGTCGGGTCCGGGGCCTTCATGAAGACCGAGCCGCTGGCCAGGGAGCTGGCCGAGACCATGGTGCGGATCGGCGGCGCCCACGGCCTCGCGACCACCGCGGTCCTCACCGACATGTCCGTGCCGCTCGGGCGCGCCGTCGGCAACGCCCTCGAGGTGGCCGAGTCCGTGGAGGTGCTGCGCGGCGGGGGGCCCGCCGACGTGGTCGAGCTGACCGTGGCACTGGCCCGGGAGATGCTGGCACTGGCCGGCATCACCGGCGTCGACCCGGCGCAGGTGCTCTCCTCCGGCGCCGCCTACCCGGTGTGGGAGCAGATGATCGCCGCGCAGGACGGCGACCCGTCGGCGCCCCTCCCGGCCGCGACGCACGTGGAACCGGTGCTCGCCGAGCGCTCGGGCGTGCTGAGCAGGGTGGACGCCATGGCCGTCGGGATGGCGGCATGGCGGCTGGGAGCGGGCCGGGCCCGCAAGGAGGATGCGGTGCAGGCCGCGGCCGGGGTGCTGCTGCTCGCCGGACCTGGCGATGAGGTCGAGGCCGGGCAGCCGCTGCTGGAGCTGCACACCGACACCCCCGACGCGGTGCCCGGGGCTCGTGCCGCACTGGCCGACGGGCTGGTGGTCTCCGACGAGCCCGCCGCCCGCGGCACCCTGCTGCTGGACACGATCCGCACCCGGTGAGCCCGGCCGCCTCGGCTTGATCAGTCCGAGATCCACGGATCCGCCCCCGCGGGGGCGAATCCGTGAGTCTCACGGTGATCACTGGGCCGGGCCGCCCCGCCGCGGGAGCGGCCGGGCCGGCGGTGGGCCGTCAGTCGTCCGGGTCGTCGTTGACGATGTCGCCGACCGATGCCCCGTTGGGGGACTTCACGACGACCTTGCGCGACTGCCGGCGCTGGGCGGGGCGGGGCGGCGGGGGAGGTGACTGGACGGCGGCGCCACGGCCCAGGATCAGCTCCGCGAAGGTGGCCATGGCCTCGTCGAGCTGGCCGGCGTTGCGCCGCTCGGACTCCTCGTTGGCCTGCTCCACGAGCGTCCGGACCGAATGCGAGTCGGGCCGGGCCACCAGCGCGGCGTCGAGCTTGCCGAGCTTCTGGTCGATCTCGCCGCCGAGGGAGCCGAGACGTCCGGACAGTCCCTCCTCGAGGGAGTCCAGCCGGGCGCTGACGGCGTCGAGCCGCTCGGCCAGCGACCCCAGCCGCGTTGCGAGCCCGTCGAGCGGCTCCGTGGGGTCGACGGCGGGGCGGGCGGCCAGGTCCTCCAGCCGGCGGTGCAGACCGATGCTGGTGTCGCCGAGGAGGTTGCGCATGCCCTCGTCGGACTCGTCCATGGCGCGGACGGCGTTGTCGAGCTGCTCGCGGACGGTGCGCTCGATCCCGTCGATCCGCTCCTTGATCGGGGTGCCGACCGACGACGGCATCGCGTCGAGCCGCATCTCGTGGCGGTCGAGGCGGTTGTCCAGGTCGTCGAGGCGCTTGTGCAGGCCCCCGAGGCGGTCGTCGAGCCCGTCCATCCGGCCCGACACGCCCTCCAGCCGCCCGGCCATGCCGTCGAGCCGCCCGTCCAGCTGGGCGATCGGCTTGGCGATCTTGTCGGGTATCGCCTCGACGGCCCGCATGACGGCGGCGATCGCGGCGTCCTGGGCGTCGAGCTTGGCGACCGTCTCGTCGAGGCGCTCGGCCAGGACGCTGACCTCGGTGCGGTCGGGCAGCTCGGTCATCCGCTTGCGGATCGTGCCCAGGGCGTCGAGTGCGGCGAGGCGGGCGTGGATCTCGTCGAGCGAGTCGAAGATCTGCTGCTGCTCGCTGTCGCGGATCTCCGCGGCTCGCATGAGCATGCCGCGCATGCGGTCGAACGACAGTGTGGAGTCATTGCTCATGGCGGCGGGGAGCTTCCTCTGAGCCGGACAACGGGGAGTGCCGTGCGCACTGAGGGTAGCGACCCGTGTTGATCACTCCCTCGGCGCTCCCCGTTCGGAGTGGGTTCGCCCGATTGGAGCAGTATGGAGGGCTTTCGCTCACCCACCGGAGCCAGTGGGCGGCCAGGTCACGCCACCGGCGGGGCCCGAGCCGTCAGGTCCGGAGGTAGGACGCGCCGTTGACGTCGACGATCGCGCCGACGGCCGACTCCGTGCCCGGCGAGGCGAGGAACACGATCACCCTGGCGATCTCCTCCGGGGTGGCGGCCCGCCCGAGCGGGCTCTGCGCCCGGACCGCGTCGCCACCGGGTCCGTGCAGGTAGGGCGCTGCCATGTCGGTCTCGACGAAGCCCGGCGCGACCGCGGTGACGTAGATGCCGTGCGGCGCCAGCGCCTGGGCGAGCGACTGGCTGAAACTGTTGAGCCCGGCCTTGCTCGCCCCGTACGCGGGGTGGTCCGGCTCGCCGCGGAAGGCGCCCCGGGAGGTGACGTTGACGATCCGCCCGCCCCCGTTGCGGACCATGTGGGGCACCACGCAGTGCACGAGGTTCGCCGGCCCGACCAGGTTGGTGTCGATGGTCTCCCGCCAGGCCTCCTGCCACGTGGCGTAGTCGGTGTCCAGCACGGGGTGCCGGGTGTAGACGCCGGCGTTGTTGACCAGCACGTCGACCCGTCCGAGGCGGTCGACCACCGACCGCACGAGGGTCTGCACCTGCGCGGGGTCGGCGACGTCGGCCTGGAGCGCGATGTGCGGGCCGCCGCCGAGCGCCACGAGCACCTCATCGGCCGCCTCGCGGTCCTGGCGGTACTGGATCGCGACCGTGGCGCCCGCCGCGGCGAACTCGAGGGCGGCAGCCCGGCCGATACCGCGGGAGCCGCCCGTCACGAGCACGACAACGCCATCGAAGGCCATGGAGATCAGCATGTCAGCCCGGTGGGGGGTTGAGCGGAGCGGCTCCTGGGAAGGATCACCCGTGCCCGAAGTCGACGAGGACCGCCTCGTACCCGCGCTGGCCGAGCGCTACGAGCTCGGGGACGTCCTCGGTGCCGGTGCCGCCGCAACCGTGTATCGGGCAGTCGATCGGCACTCCGGACGGTCGGTCGCGGTGAAGCTGTTCGACCCGCAGGTGTCCCGCCCGCGCCGCCCGGGCCACGTCGTGGAGGCGGCGGCGCTGGGCGAGCTGCGCCACCCCGCTCTCGTCGAGCTCTACGCCACGGGCGTCGACAACGGCCTGGCCTACCTGGTCATGCAGCTGGTCGACGGGGGGACGCTGTCGGACCGCATCGCCGGCGGGCCGGTGCCGGTCGGGACGGCCGCGGCCATGGGGGCACGCCTGGCGGACGCACTGGCGCACGTGCACGAGCGGGGCATCGTGCACCGCGACCTGAAGCCCGGCAACGTCCTGCTCGACGCCGATCAGCGGCCCTACCTCGCCGACTTCGGGGTATCCCGACTCATCGACGCCACGCGGGTGACCGCGACCGGGTTCGTCGTCGGCACGCCGGCGTACATGGCTCCCGAGCAGGTCAGGGGCCAGGCGGTCGGCCCCCCGGCCGACGTCTACGCGCTCGGCCTGATCCTGCTCGAGGCGGTGACGGGCAGGCGCGAGTACCCGGGCGACGTGGTGGAGTCCGCGGTCGCCCGGCTGCACCGGAGGCCCGCGGTTCCCGCCGGGCTCCCGGACGGCCTGCGATCGCTGCTGAGTGCGATGACCGCCGATGATCCGGACCAGCGGCCCTCCGCAGCGACCGTGGCAGCACAGCTCACTGCTTCGGCCGGGGACACGGTGGCCGGGTCGACGGGCCCGGCACCACGTCCGCTCCGCCGGTCGAGATGGCTTGCTGCGGCTGCCGCGAGTGCCGTGCTCACAGCGGGGGCGCTGGTCATGACCACCGCCACGGGCACCCCATCGACGCCCCGAGCCGCTGCCGGCGGTGCGTCCTCCCCGGCCCTCCCGTCCTCACCTGCGCCCGCGGCTCCGGCCGCGCCGGTCGTGGTGCCACCCCTCGTCGCAGCCCAACCGGCGACTCCGCAGGTGGGAGCGGTCGCGCTCACCGCTGCTGCTCCCCGTCCCTCCCCGGCCCGTTCGCCGGCAGCCACCGCCGAACGGGCCGCTGAGGGCAGCGATGCGCGGCGGCTCCGGGAAGACCGGTCCGGTTCGACGCCCCCGGCCGGCCGGTCCGACCCCGATACCGATCGCCCCCGCCCGGTGACGGGCGGGGCCCCGGCCGGGGACGGGAACGACGGCTACCGGAGCGCGAGGAACAACAGCGGTGCCACGAACCGCCAAGGAGCGGAGAACCGGGCCGCCGCCTCGGATCACGGCGGCGGCAAGGGCGGCAAGGAAGGCAGGGGCGACAGGGGGAAGTGAGCCGACGGAGGGCCTGCTGGGCGAAGGATGCCGTCCGGCGGCCGTCTCCCGACCGGTGACCGCCGCCCGGAGCTCGCGTACCGGATCGGGCACCCCGGGACGGGTTGCCGTGTTCTAGCGTGGCGGGGTGCCCGTGCCGCTGAACATCGACTCCGTCCGGGACGCACCGAAGGTGCTGCTCCACGACCACCTCGACGGCGGGCTGCGGCCCGCCACCGTCGTCGAGCTCGCCGACGCCGTGGGCTACGCCGGACTGCCGAGCACGGATGCCGATGAGCTGGGCAGCTGGTTCCTCGCCGCCTCGCACTCCGGCTCCCTCGAGCACTACCTGGAGACGTTCGGGCACACCGTCGGGGTGATGCAGAGCGTCGACGCGCTGGTCCGGGTGGCAGCCGAATGCGCCGAGGACCTGGCCGCCGACGGCGTGGTCTACGCCGAGGTGCGGTTCGCTCCCGAACTGCACGTCGAACAGGGTCTCGCGCTCGACGACGTGGTCGAGGCCGTGCTGGAGGGTTTCCGGGTCGGCTCGGCTCGGGCCGCCGGGCGCGGCAGGCGGATCCGCGTGGGCTGCCTGCTCACCGCCATGCGGCACGCCGCCCGGTCACGGGAGATCGCGGAGCTGGCGGTGCGCTACCGCGACCTCGGAGTGGTGGGCTTCGACATCGCCGGCGCCGAGGCCGGTTTCCCTCCCACCCGCCACCTCGACGCGTTCGAGTACCTGCGCCAGCAGAACGCGCACTTCACGATCCACGCCGGGGAGGCGTTCGGCCTGCCGTCGATCTGGGAGGCGTTGCAGTGGTGCGGCGCCGACCGGCTGGGCCACGGCGTGCGGATCGTCGACGACATCATGCTGGGCGCCGACGGCACCCCGAGGCTGGGACTGCTCGCCGCGTACGTGCGTGACAAGCGCATTCCGCTGGAGATGTGCCCCACGTCCAACGTGCACACCGGCGCGGCCAAGTCGCTGGCCGACCACCCGATCGGCCTGCTCACCGAGCTCCGGTTCCGCGTCACGGTCAACACCGACAACCGGCTGATGTCGGACGTGTCGATGACCAGCGAGATGACGGCGCTCGCCGACACGTTCGGCTACGGATGGGCCGACCTGCAGTGGTTCACGGTCAACGCGATGAAGTCGGCCTTCCTCGGCTTCGACGAGCGGCTCGCGCTGATCAACGACGTGATCAAGCCGGGGTACGCGGCACTGATGGCCTGACGGCCCGGCCGTCCGGGTGCGTCAGTGCACGGTGAGGCGCGCGGTGAGCTCGTCGACCAGCTCGCGGAACCGTGCCGCCTCCGCGTCGAACGGCGGGCTGGGCGCGAGCCGGGTGGGGTCGGGCTTGATCACGAACGAGACCAGCCACCCCAGGGCCTGCGACTCGGCGAGCGCCTCGCGGGCGTCGTCGTCGCCTGCCCACTCGCCCACGTCCAGCAGCAGCTCCACAGCCAGCTCCAGCTGGGACGGGTCGACGGTGAGGGTGCCCTCGGCGATGTCGTCGTCGAGCCCGGTGAGGGTGTAGGAGTTCAGCTCGTCGACCTCCACCTCCAGCTCGCCGACGGCCGCCCGCTCTACGACCTCCGACCACGTGGAGGCGGCGACGAGGTCGTGCCCGTCGGCGCCGTCCTCGCCGAGCCAGCGGGCGAGGGCGCGCTCGGTGGTGAAGACGTCGATCTTGCCGTTCGAGCCGAGGAAGACCGGGGCGTCGTCGAGGTAGCAGCGCAGGGTGACGTACTCGCCGTCGCGGGTGGTGATGCGGACCGGGTCGATGCCGATCTCCTCCCAGAAGCCGGCGGGCTCGTCGTCCTCGCTCTCGTCCCGGTCGTCGCCGACGGTGGCGAGGACGGGCTCGTCGACCTCGTCGACGACCACGACCTCCTTCTCCGCCGCGGCGAGGGCCGCCGCGTCGACGTCCGGGGTGTCGACGAGGTCGTCGAGCGCGTCGATGACCTCGTCCCAGCGTTCAGCGACCGTGTCGACCATCTGCGTCCACAGCCGTGCGCCCTCGCGTCCGACGAACGGCAGGGTGCCCTGGCGCAGCAGGGCGAAGGCGGGCGCCGAGTCGACGACCTCGGTGACGACGTCCAGCTCGCAGACGTCGGCGATCGACCGCACCATGTCGGTGATCTCGGCGAGCTCGCTGATCGTCCAGGTGTCGGGGTCCTCGGCCACGAGCTCGGGCACCCCGACGATGTCGTAGCGCTGCGTCTCCTCCGGCGTCAGCTCGGCGACGGTCAGGTCCGGCACCACCGACCACGCCGGGTGGTCCACCAGGTCGTGTTCGGCCGCGGTGCGGACGAACGCGGCGAGCTGGGCGACCTCAGGAAACGCGAAGAGCGCTTCGTCGTCGCCGAGGAACGCCTCCCACTCCTCGCCGTCCTCGCGCCACCGCGGGGCCCACAGGGTGACGAGGTCCCCCTCGGTGAGGGAGAGCTGGATCGGGACGATGTCGCTGGCCACGACGAAAGGGTAGGCCGCTGGCTGGTCAGCGCCCGACCGGGTGCCAGACCGTCTTGATCTCGGTGAAGGCCCGCAGCCGGGCGATGCCGGGCGGACGCATCGGATCGGGCTCGGTGGCGGGCCGGGGAAGGACCCGTTTGACGGTGTCGGCCGCGGCCCGTTCCAGCTCGGTGGTCAGCTCCGCGGGGGCGCCTGCCAGGTCGAGCGCCTGCACCTCGGCGTGGGCGGCGAGCCACGGCGCCAGCTCGGCGACGTGGCCGGTGAGCAGGTTGGCGACCCCGCCGGGAACGTCGGAGGTGGCGAACACCTCGGCGAGCTCGATCGCGGGCAACGGCCGGTTCTCCGACGCCACGACCACGGCGGTGCACCCGGTGGCGAGCACCGGGGCGAGCACGTCGACGAGCCCGAGCAGGGCCGACGACTGCGGCGCGAGCACGCCGACGACGCCGGTCGGCTCGGGGGTGGACCAGTTGACGAGCGGACCGGCCACCTGGTTGACCGAGCCGAGCACACCGGAGAGCTTGTCGGTCCACCCGGCGTACCAGACCCAGCGGTCGATCGACGCGTCCACCAGCGCCGTCGCCCGCTCGCGCGGCACTCCCTCGGCCTCGGCCACGACGTCGACGAACCGGTCGTGACGGCCCTGCAGCATCTCGGCGACGCGGTAGAGCACCTGCCCGCGGTTGTACGCGGTGGCGCCCGACCAGCCGCCGAACGCGGAACGGGCGGCACTCACCGCGTCGCGGACGTCCTTGCGGGACGCGAGCGCGGCGTGTGCGAGGAGCGTCCCCTGCGCGTCACGGACGGGGTAGCTGCGGCCGGACTCCGACCGCGGGAACGCGCCGCCGACGTAGAGCTTGTAGGTCTTGGCGACACCGAGGCGGCCGTCGACGGGCGCGGGCTGGCTCATGGCGCATGAGCCTACGACCGGGACACCCCGATCACCCCCCGCGAGTCGCCCGTTCCGCGCACGCGAGTCGCCCGTTTCCCTCGCGCGAGTCGCCCGTTCTCAGCGCGCCTTGCGTGGGATGAGGCCTGCCTCGTGGGCCAGGATGGCCGCCTCGACCCGGTTGCGGACCCCGAGCCGGCGGAAGATCCCGCTCACGTAGACCTTCACGGTGCCTTCGACCACGTGGATGTGCTCGGCGATCTCGGCGTTGGACAGCCCGGATCCGAGGAGCCCGAGCACCTCCCGTTCGCGGTTGGTCAGCCCGTCGAGCTGCTGCGCGGCGCCGAGGTGCGACCCGGTGGCGGCGAGGTGGTCGATCACCCGCCGGGCGACGGAGGGCGAGAGGTAGGCCGCGCCGAAGGCGACGGCACGCACCCCCGCGATGATCTCGGTGGGGTCGCCCGTCTTGAGCACGAAGCCTCCCGCGCCCTCTCCGAGCGCTCGGGAGATGTAGGCGTCCTCGGCGAAGGTGGTCAGCACCAGCACCTCGGTGCCGACGGTCAGCCGGCGGATCTCCGCCGCGGCCTCGAGCCCGTTCAGCCGCGGCATCCGGATGTCCAGCACGGCGACGTCCGGGCGATGCGCCAGCACCAGGTCCACCGCCTCGCGCCCGTCCTGCGCCTCGGCGACGACCTCGACCTCCGGCGCGGCGGCGAGCACGGCACGCACCCCGACGCGTACGACGGCCTCGTCGTCCGCGAGCACCACGCGGATCGTGCCGCCATCCTGGCCCGTCATCGCTCGCCCCGGACCAGCTCGTCCTTGCTCACCAGCCGGCCGTCCCGGAAGCAGAGCCGGTACAGGTCGCTACCGCGTTCGTCGAACGGGTTGGGGTGGGTGCTGTAGTGGCGGCAGGCCGAGCCGGCAGGTGTCGGCGGCACGCCGTCGGGCTGGTCGACCCGCGTCTCGGCGGGCAGCAGCGGGGCGACGGACGGCTCGTCCTGCCCGATCATGAGCCCTGCGTAGTCGGCGGGCTGGAGCACGGACGTGGCCGCGTCGACGACCATGTAGGCCACCACGCAGGCCACGACGCCGACCGACACCCCGGCGGTGACGTAAACCGTCCGGCGCCCGCTGCGCCGGACCTGCAACTCGGCCTGTCTGCGGTGCAGGCCGGTCGTCGTGGCCGGCCCCGCGGGCGCCGATGGCCGGTGGGGGACGTGCGCCGTGACCTCGTACCCGCCGTCGACGCGCTGCCCGGCGTCGAACCGCCCCCCGACGAGCCGCACCCGTTCCGCGAGTCCGAGCAGCCCGTACCCGCCGGTGACCCCGCGTCCGGACGGCTGGGCCGCCGCCGCGTTGGCCACCCGCACGACGCTGCCCTCGCCGGTTTCCTCGATCCGGACGGTCACGGCCGCTCCCGGGGCGTGCTTGACGACGTTGGTGAGGGCTTCGGCGACCACGCGGTGGATCGTCCGTGCGATGACGGGGTCGTGGTCGCGGGGTGGGTCCGCGACCAGGTCCACGTCGAGCCCCGACGTCCGGCTCCGGGCCACGAGCTCAGCCACGGACTCGCCGGGACGGTCGGTGCTGCCCTGGTCCGGGCGCAACACGCGCACGGCGTCGGCCAGCCGTTCGGCGGCGGTCGTCACGGCCGCGCGGGCACCACCGGCCGCCGATCGATGCGCCGGGTCGAGCCCGGGATCCACTTCGAGCGCCCCGATGCGCAGTGCGGCGTGCGCCAGTTCGTGGCCGATCAGGTCGTGCATCTCACCGGCTAGCCAAGCCCGTTCGCGGGTCCTGGCCCTGTCCTCGGCCAGCCCGAGTTCCCGCTCCACCCGTTCCGCGTGCTCCCAGCCGGCCTGGACCATCCGGGTGTACTGGCGGCGGTACCGGCCGATCGTCCAGGGCACAACGGCGAGCACCGCCACCGCGGCGACCGTCGCGATGGTGGTGTCGCCCCCGCCACCGAGGCCCAGAGCAGCCGCAGCGCCGGCGGCGGTGGCCGCCGACAGCACCACCGCGCCCGCCGTACCCGCGGTTGCGTTCCGGCCTGCCACGAAGCTGACCGCTACCAGGCCTCCCGCGAACGCGATCACCCCGAGCGTGCTGTTCAGCTCGTCCCGCGACAGGAAGGTGACCTGCCACGCCGCCATCACCAGCACGAGCGCGGCCACCGGCAGGCGGTGCACGAGAGCCGTGGCGGCGCCGAGGACGGCGAGCCCGGCGAGGGCCTCGGCTGCCGAGAGCCGGCCGTCCCACGGTCCGACCGTGGCCACGAGCACCGGAACTGCCGTGATCGTCCAGAGGGCGAGTGCGCGCACGCCCATCAGTTTCGCGGATGCCGTCTCAGGCGCGTGGGGCGACGAAGGCGAACCGTCGGCGCATCTCCCGCTCCCGCATCGCCCACCAGCCACCCCACCGCGGCCCGGTTCCGGGCCTGGGTGATCACCGGCGCCAGCAGACGTGCCGGTACCGGGAGGACGAGGGCCACCACTGCGCCCAGGAGGAAACCGGCGATCACATCATGCGGATAGTGCACACCGACGACGACCCGTGAGGCCGCGGCGAACAATGCCACCCCGACGGCGAGGAAAGCGAGGCGCCCGCCTGCCCAGGCGAGAGCGACGGCGGCCGCTGCCGCGACCGTCGCGTGATTGCTGGGAAAGGACCAGTCGCCGTACTCGGGGCACGCCGCGATCGTGGCCAGGTCACCGAGCGTCCGGCACGGACGTTCCTCCTGCCACAGCTCCTTCGCTGTCTCGCTCAGCAGGTACGCCACCACCGTCACCGCCGGCACCAGCAGCACTCGTGCCATCAGCAGTGGTGGTCCGGTCCGCGCGCGCCACCACGCCGCGACGAGCATCGCGGCGAGCACGACCGCGACCGCGTCGGTGGCGACCTCGACGAATACGTGTATCGCCTCGGGGCTCGCCGCCGCTGATTCGACGGTGCGCCGATACCATTCCGCGCTGACATCGGGTACATCCGGAATTCCCGTACCGTCCGGAATCGGCTCCACCGGTGCATTCGTCACGGCGAGAACGCTATTTATCGGGCCGGTCGATCGCCTTCGTCGAAAGCGTCGTGCTGCCTCTGTCCTTCGTCAGGGTCGGGTACCTGACGATCGACAGGGCGGCGCAGGCTCACGCGGGCAGGTCGAGCCGGACGAGCTGCGCGCGGGAGGTGACGCCGAGCTTCGGGAACGCCTTGTACAGGTGGTAGCCCACCGTGCGCGGGCTGAGGAACAGCTGCGCCCCGATGTCGCGGTTGCTGAGCCCGGCCGCGGCGAGCCGGACGACCTGCAGCTCCTGCGGGGTGAGCTCCGTGAGCAGGTCGGGACCCGGCTGCGCGTCGGCCCGGCTCTCCCCGGTGGCCCGCAGCTCGGCCCGCGCGCGCTCGGCCCAGGGGCGGGCGCCGAGCTCTTCGAACGTCTCCAGCGCCGACCGCAACGGTGCCCGGGCGTGTGCGCGGCGCCTGCCCCGGCGCAGCAGCTCCCCGTGGAGAAGCTCCGTGCGGGCTCGCTCGAAGGGCCGTGCCCCGTCGAGCCGGTGGTGCGCCACGGCCTCGGCGAAGAGGTGTTCGGCCCGGTCTCCGCCGTCGACGAGCGCCCGGCAGCGCAGCGCAACCGCCCGTGCCCAGTCCTGCCCGACGTGGCCGGCCCATCGTTCGAAGCGCGCGGCGGCGTCGCGGGCGAGCTCCGGGCGCCCTGCGCGGGTCGCCGCCTCCACGAGGTCGGGCAGCGACTGACGGCGGCTGGGGTGCGCGACGAGCTCGGTGAGCCGGTCGGCGGCGGTCTCGAACCGGCCCAGCCCCACGTCCAGGAGGCTGCGCGCGGCCGCCGCCGCCTCGGAGAAGCCCCGCGGCTTCCGTCGCCCGTCGAGCTCGGCGAGGACGGCCACCAGGCGCACCTCATCGCCCTCGACGGCCGCCAGCTGCGCCGCCACGGCCGCGAGCTCACCGAGTGCCTGCTCGTGGCCCGCGTCCCGGGCGAGCTGCAGCCCCTCGGCGGCTGCGGCTGCCGCGTCGTGGCGGTGGCCCAGGTGCCACCGGCCCGCGGCCAGCACGGCCAGCACCCGGGGCAGCACGCCGTGGGCGCCGCGGGTACGGCAGTCGCGCTCGGCGGAGGCGGCGAGCTCGTGGGCGGTGACGTGGTCGCCGAGTGCGAGGTGCCAGGCGGCGAGGGTGGCGCCGACCCGCGGCGACCCCGAGTCGTGGCAGACCGCCATCTCGCGCAGGCCGGCGACCGCTCCGGGCAGCGCGGTGTCGTCGGAGCCGGGGAGCTGGGCGAGCGCCACCGCCGACAGCGCACGGACGTACCGCGCGTCGCCGAGGCGGTCGGCGGCGGCCATGACCTGCTCGACCATGCCGCGGTCCCGCGCCGACCACCCCGCCTCGACGGCCCACAGGAGCATCTCGTCGGCCAGCCCGGGCGCGACGGCCGCCGTCGGCACCACGGCCTCCATCAGCAGCCGGTGGGTCTCCTCCGGCCGGTTGACCTCGTCGGCGAGCCGGGCGTGGATCAGGGCGAGCCGCGCGAGCTGCACCCGGTCGGCCACGGGCCGCGCGGCGTCGACCGCGAGGGTGGCCGCCCACTCTCGGTGACCGGCGTCCGCCGCGGCCTCCGCTGCCGCGGTCAGCCGGCCGGTCCGCCGGGCGGGGTCGGGGCTGAGCGAACCGGCGCGTTCGTACGCGGCCGCCGCCCCCTCGTTGCTGCCCCGGTCCGCGGCGCCGCGCGCGCTCTCCTCGAGCGCGGCGGCGACGTCCTCGTCGGGTCCGATGCTCGCAGCGGCCCGGTGCCAGTTGCGGCGGTCGACGTCGGGACGCCCGTCGAGGACGTCGGCGAGCGCGCGGTGGGCCTCCTGTTTGCGGACCACGGTGGCGCTGCCGTAGGCGGCCGTGCGGATCAGCGGATGCCAGAAACCGAGGCACCCCTCCTGGAACATCAGCAGGCGCGCGCGTTCCGCCGCCTCCAGGTCGGCCACGGAACTGCCGAGGCGCTGCGCGGCCGCGAGCACCACACCGGTGTCGCAGGTGTTGTCCGCCGCCGCCACGAGCAGCACGGTGCGGACGCTGTCGGGCAGTGCCGCGATCCGGGCGGCGAACTCCCGCTCCACCGGGCTGTGCGTCGGCGCCGACCCACCGCGCCCGGCCTCGGGCGGACCGAGCGGGTAGACCGGTGCGCGGCCCGCGCGGTGCGCCGCAGGCAGCTCGTGCAGGGCGAGCGGGTTGCCTGCCGCATCCCGCAGCAGCTGTTCCCGGATGTGCCGGGGAAGGTCACCGGCCCCGGAGTCCAGGACGTGGCGGGCTGTCGTCTCGTCCAGCCGGGGCAGGGTGAGCTCCGCCAGTCCCGGGGCCGGGAACGCGGGGGCGTGCCCCGTGCGCGCCGCGAAGATCATCACCACGGCCTCGGCGTCGAGCCGGCGCGCGACGAACAGCAGCACCTGCGCCGAGGCCCGGTCGAACCAGTGGGCGTCGTCGAGCAGGCACAGCACCGGCCGCTGCGCCGCCAGCTCGGCGAGCAGCGTCAGCACTGCGAGCCCGACCAGGAACCGGTCGGGCGCGCGTTCGGCCGTCGCCAGCCCGAGCGCCGCGCGCAGCGCGTCCGCCTGGGCCCCGGGCAGCTCGTCGACCCCCGCCACGGTGTCCTTCAGCAGCAGGTGCAGGGCGGCGAAGGGCAGCTCCGTCTCGGTCTCGACGCCCGTCCTGGTCAGCACCAACATGTCCGGCGCGGCCGCGGCGGCGTGCCGGAGCAGGGTCGACTTCCCGATCCCGGCCTCACCACCGACCACCAGCGCGGCGCTGCGGCCCGCGCGGGCGGTGTCGAGCAGGCGCTGCACGACCGCGGTCTCGGTGGCCCGGCCGGGGAGGGCGGGTTGGACCGGCGCCCGGGCCACGTTCTTCATCGGGCCCCCTCCGCCGCGGCCCGGGTGGCTCCCGGCGAGGCCGGCGCCAGCAGCACGATGAGCCCGACGCCCACCGCCGCGGTGATCACGACGACGCCGGCGCGGAAGCCCCCCGCACCGCCCCCGGCCACGGTCCAGGCCAGCGCGGTCACCGCCGGGGCGACCGTCATCGCGATCGTGCGGACCGTCATGCCGACGCCCCCGGCCACCCCCTCCGACCCGGACGGCGTGCCGACCAGCAGCGCGGTGTTGATCGCCGGGTTGAACAGCCCGGACCCCACCCCGAGCAGGACCAGCCGCCAGGCCAGGTCCACCAGCCCGGAACCGGCGTCCAGCGTGAGCATGGAGAGCATCGCGACCACCGTCACCGCGCTCCCGACGATCGCGACCGCCCTCGTCCCGTAACGGTCGGACAGCAGCCCCGCGAGTGGGGAGATCGGTGCCATCGCCCCGACCACGAACAGCAGCGCCACACCGGTGACGTCGGGGCCGTCGCCCAGCACATCGGCCACGAAGTACGGGAGCAGGAACGCGATCAGGCCGCCGGTGAAGGTGGTCGTGAACAGCGCGAGCAGCGTTGCCGCGAACGAGCGCCCGCGCACCAGCGCGATCACCGGTCCCGACGCCGTCAGCCGGGTCCACCACAGCCCGAGGCCGATCGCCGCCACCCCGAGCGCGGCGGCGACGAGCGGCTGCCCGTCCACCTCGTCGAGCGCGAGCAGCAGTGCCGCCACCGCGCCCCCGAGCAGCAGCGCCTCGCGCACGAGTTCGCCGCTCGGCCGGGGCAGCCCGCGGTCCGGGGTGCGCGGGATGGTGCGCAGGCCCACCCACAGCACGACGGCCACCAGCGGGATCTTCATCAGGAAGACCTCGCGCCAGGTGAACACCTCGGCCACCAACCCGCCGACGGGCATGCCCACCGTGGCGCCGATCGTCATGATCGTGATCACGAACCCGATCGCCCGGCCCCGCTGCTCCGGGCGCACGCTGCCGCTGATGATCGGCATGTACGCGGCCACCACCAGCGCACCGGCGATCCCCTGCAGCAGGCGGCCGGCGACGACCAGCGGGAACGTCGGGGCGAACGCCACCAGCGCGCTCGCCAGTCCGAGGCCGATCATGGCCAGGGCGAAGACCGCGCGGACGTCCGCGCCGTCGGCCCAGCGCCCGGCCGGGACGGACACGGCCGCCGACGGCAGCGCATAGGCCAGCAGCACCCACGCCGTCGCCGCCGCGGACACCCCCAGTTCGGCGCCGATGCCGGGGAGGGTCACCGCGGGGATCGTCATCTCGGAGGTGACCATCAGCATCGCGAGACCGAGCGCCACCACCGGCGGCCAGCTCGTCCGCCCGGGTTCTACCGCTCTCGTGGCCATCGTCGTCCCTCCTGGACAGATCGGACTCCGACGCTAGGAGTTGAAGCTCACTCGAGGTCAAGACGATCACCCGGTGACGTACGGGCGCGCGGCACGGGCGTCGCGCAGGGCCACGGCCCACCAGGCGAGCTGGTCGAGCAGGGTCTTCGCTGCCGCCGAGCACTCCGCCTCCTCGAACGGGCGGCCCTCGTCGCCGAACCGGGCCCACGCGCCGTGGAAGCTCACGGTGTCGCGCACCGTGGTCGCGTGCACCTCGGCGAACACCGGCCGCAGGTGCTCCACCGCACGCAGGCCGCCCGACATCCCGCCGTAGGACACGAACGCCACCGGCTTTGCCTGCCACTCCGGCCCGTACCAGTCGACGAGCGTCTTCAGTGGCGCGGGATAGCTGTGGTTGTACTCGGGCGTGACCACCACGAACGCGTCCGCGGCCGCCAGGCGCGGCGCCACGGCCGCCACCTGTGGCGGCGCCGGCTGCCCGTAGCCGGTCAGCCGGTCCGGCAGTGCGGCGTCGGCGAGGTCGAGCACGTCGACGTCCATGTCGGCGTGCTGCTTCGCCTCCCCGACGAACCAGTCGGCCACCGTGGACCCGAACCGGCCCTCCCGCGTGCTCCCGATGATCACCACCAGACGCAGTCGCGCGTCGGTCATGGTGGGCTCCTTCCCCTCGTCGCTGCTGGTGCGAGCGACGCTAGGAGCGAGGAGGGGCCCACCGAATCCGTCACGTGACCGGCGCTCCTGATCACCGCGACCCGTACCTGACGGCCGTGGCGGCCCGGAGGTCAGGCGTCGAGGTAGGCCTCCAGGCCGATCCGGCCGCCTTCCCGGCCGAAGCCGGACTCGCGGTAGCCGCCGAAGGGCGCCGTCGGGTCGAAGCGGTTGAAGGTGTTGGCCCAGACCACGCCGGCGCGCACGCGCTGCGCGGTCCAGAGCGCCTTGGCGCCCTTCTCGGTCCAGACGCCCGCGGAGAGGCCGTACGGGGTGTTGTTGGCCTTGGCGACGGCCTCGTCGGGGGTGCGGAACGTGAGCACCGACAGGACCGGTCCGAAGATCTCCTCCCGCGCCACCCGCATCGTCTGCTCCACGCCGGAGAAGACGGTGGGCGGGAAGAAGAGGCCGCGCTCGGGCAACGCGCACGAGCTGGTCCAGCGCTGCGCCCCCTCGGCGTCGCCCGCGGCGGCGAGGTCGACGATCCGGTCCAGCTGGGCGCGCGAGTTGATGGCGCCGACGTCGGTGTTCTTGTCGAGCGGGTCGCCCACGCGCAGCGTCTCGATCCGGGCGCGCAGGAGCGTCTCGAACTCCTCCGCGATCGACTCCTGCACCAGCAGCCGCGACCCCGCGCAGCACACGTGGCCCTGGTTGAAGAAGATCCCGTCGACGACGCCGTCGACGGCCTGGTCGAGCGGCGCGTCGTCGTAGACGATGTTGGCGGCCTTGCCGCCGAGCTCCAGGGTGAGCCGCCTGCCGGTGCCGCCGAGGCGCCGCTGGATCTCCTTGCCGACCTCGGTGGAGCCGGTGAAGGCCACCTTGTCCAGCCCCTGGTGCCCGACGAGGGCTGCGCCCACGTCACCGGCGCCGGGGAGGACGTTGAGCACGCCGGGCGGCAGCCCGGCATCGGCGGCGATCCCGGCCAGCACGAGCGCGGTGAGCGGCGTGGTCTCCGCCGGCTTGAGGACGATCGTGTTGCCGCAGGCCAGCGCCGGAGCGATCTTCCAGACGGCCATGAGCAGCGGGAAGTTCCACGGGATGACGGCACCCACCACACCGAGCGGCCGGGGGTCGGGGCCCAGCCCCGCGTAGCCGAGCTTGTCGGCCCAGCCGGCGTGGTGGAACAGGTGCGCCGAGGCCGTGGGCACGTCGATGTCGCGCGACTCGCGGATCGGCTTCCCGTTGTCCAGCGTCTCCAGCACGGCCAGCTCGCGGGAGCGCTCGGCGACCACCCGCGCGATCCGGAACAGGTACTTGGCCCGTTCGGCCCCGGGCATCGGGCCCCAGACCTCGGTGTACGCGCGGCGGGCGGCCGCCACGGCCCGGTCGACGTCGGCCGGGCCCGCCGTGCCGACCTCGGCGAGCACCTCCTCCGTGGCCGGGTTGGTGGTCTTCAACGGCTCGCCGCCGCCGTCGACGAACTGCCCGTCGAGGAACGGCCGGTAGGCCGGCTGGAGGTTCGCGAGCGCCGCGGACTCGGGGGCGGGGGCGTAGGTCCAGTCCATCAGGCGTTCCCGATCCGGTCGGTGCTCTCGTAGTGCCCGCCCTGCTGGGTGCGGCGCTGCCGCAGCAGGTCGCCGAGCAGGGACGACGCGCCGAACCGGAAGAGCTGCGGGGTGAGCCACGCCGGCCCGGCGATCTCGTTGACCGCCACGAGGTGGCGGATCGCGTCCTTCGCGGTGCGGATGCCGCCCGCGGCCTTCACACCCCGCAGCTCGCCGGTGGCGCGGTGCCAGTCCCGTACGGCCTGCAGCATCAACTGCACCACGGGCAGCGTCGCCGCCGGGGAGATCTTGCCCGTGGAGGTCTTGATGACGTCGGCGCCCGCGAGCAGGGCGAGCCAGGACGCGCGACGCACGTCGTCGTAGCCGGCGAGCTCCCCGGTCTCGAGGATCACCTTGAGGTGCGCGCTGCCGCAGGCCTGCTTCACCGCGGCGATCTCGTCGTACACGGCGCCGTAGCGGCCGGTGAGAAAAGCGCCGCGGTCGATCACCATGTCGATCTCGGAGGCCCCGGCCTCGACGGCGAGCGCGGTGTCGGCCAGCTTGACCGCCCGCGACGAGCGCCCGGACGGGAACGCGGTGGCGACGGCGGCCACCGCCACCCCCGAGCCGCGCAGCGCCTCGACGGCGATCCCGGCCAGGTCCGGATAGACACAGACGGCGGCCACGGGGGGAACCTGCGGGTGGTCGGGATCGGGGCGGCGGGCCTGCGCGCACAGCGACCGCACCTTGCCCGGCGTGTCGGACCCCTCCAGCGTGGTGAGGTCGATCATGGAGATGGCCATGTCGAGGGCCTGGAGCTTCGACTCCCGCTTGATGCTCCGCGTGGCCAGCACCGCCGACCGGCGTTCGAGCCCGACCTGGTCGACACCCGGCAGCCCGTGCAGGAAGCGGCGCAGGGAGGCCTCGTCACGACCGACGTCGCCGAACCCCGGACCGGCAACGCCGTCGCGGGTGTCGACAGGCGCTCGGCCTGCGTTGCGCGCGTCGGGCCGCGGAGCGGGGACGATCGTTGTCACGGCGCTGAGTGTAAGGGCCGCAGGCCCGCGATCGAGGGTCGTCGCCGCTGCCGTCCGGCCTCCCGGCGCGATCACCCCGGAGGGCGCCGGCCGCACTGCTCGATCCTGAACAGCGCGCCGCCCGCCGCGCCGATGGGCGCAGCGGGCGACCGCGAGTGGTTGGGGGGAGCGTCCCGTAGCGGGTGGTCAGGTGGAGCTGTGCAGACGGACGACGCCGACAGTGACGTCCTCCAGGCCACCGCGATCGAAATCGCGGCGCAGTTGATCGGCCTTGACTGTTGCCGTCAGGCCGTCGAACGGTCCGTGGGCATCAACCTCTCCGGTCTGAGGGTCGACGGCGAGCACAACATAACCGTCGCACTGCGTAAGCTTCTCCGCCGCAGCGACCAGCGTCGCTTCGTCGGAAGTTGAGTTCTCCGGCACCGGATCACCTCCTAGTCATAAGTACAGCGTCGGGGAGGCCTTCGGCGTGACAGTGTTTGTGGCAGACCACCCATTCGGGTCAGGGTGAATCTGGGAGATCGATCACGGTGGGTACCGACAAGTGGGTGATAGGGCGGTTGAAACGGTGTACACCCGCCCCTGACTAGGATCAATGTGTCGATCTTGGCACTCTTAGTCATCATTACCCTCGGTACGGACTTCGCCCCTCGGGCCGCTGCCGACGATGATCCAGAGATGGTCCGGACCAGGTGTTCCGCTGCTCCATCGAACCTTGGACGCCCGTCCACGATGGAGTAGTGCACCCCGGAATGGTTGCGGAATGTGATTGGCCACGAGCCGCGGTCGGGTGTTCGTCTCCCGATGTGGTGACGGCCGGCCTCGACCGGCGCCGGCAACGGGCGGGGGCCGCGGACGCAGCTCGTCACTGTGGCGCCGGTCACCCTCCGTCCCAGGGTGGCGGACGGTCACCGCGTACCGGGGAGCCGGACCGCCGCGGAGCGGCTCGCGCCGGAGCGCCCCGGCTCCGCGAAGCGCCGTCGGCCGGGACGGCGGCAACTGTCAAGATCAGCTCATGCGCTGCCTCCGCACACCCGGCGAGCGGTTCGCCAACCTCCCCGACTTCGCTCTCACTCCCCGCTACGGCGACGTCCCCGATCCCGACGGCGGATCGCTGCGGATGGCCTGGGTGGAGGCCGGCCCGGCGGACGGACCGCCCGTCCTGCTGCTGCACGGCGAGCCGAGCTGGTCGTTCCTGTACCGGACGGTGCTCCCGGTGCTGGCCGCGGCCGGGCTGCGGGCCGTGGCCCCCGACCTCGTCGGGTTCGGCCGCTCCGACAAGCCCACCGAGGTGACCGACCACAGCTACGCCCGCCATGTCGAGTGGCTGCGGTCGCTCGTGTTCGACGTGCTCGACCTGCGCGGTGTCACGCTCGTCGGGCAGGACTGGGGTGGCCTGCTGGGGCTGCGGCTGGTGGCCGAGCACCTCGACCGGTTCGCCGCCGTGGTGGCCGCGAACACCGGACTGCCCACCGGCGACCACGACATGCCCGAGGTCTGGTGGCAGTTCCGCCGGGCCGTGGAGAAGGCGGAGCGCCTCGACGTCGCCCGCCTGGTGCAGGCCGGCTGCCGCACCCCGTTCTCCCCGGAGGTCCGCGCGGCCTACGACGCGCCGTTCCCGGACGAGAGCTACAAGGCGGGCCCGCGGGCGATGCCGCTGCTCGTGCCGACCCGGCCCGACGACCCGGCGACGGAGGCCAACCGCGCGGCCTGGGCGACGCTGTCGCGCGGCGAGATCCCGTTCCTGTGCGCGTTCAGCGACGGGGACCCGATCACGGCGGCCATGGAGCCGATCCTGCGCCGCACCATGCCGGGCGCGGCAGGCCGCGAGCATCCGACGATCACCGGCGCCGGGCACTTCCTGCAGGAGGACGCCGGGCCGGCGCTGGCCGATGCGGTCGTCCGTTTCGTCGGAGGTGCGCGGTGACCGCGCTGCATCCCGAACTCGGGAGCGAGCCGTCCCGCAGCTCCACCGGGGGTGCCGGCTGGGGGTGCAGGCAGCCCGGCATCGGCGCCGGCCTCGCACCCGTCGACAACCGGTTCAGCTGGTTGTCGCCCGGTCCGCTCATCGCCTCGCGCAACGACGTGCTGGCGCGCCGGCTCGGTGATCCCACCGACGGTCAGCGGCGGGAGTGGCTGCGCCGGCTCGACGCCTACGCCGAGGCGGCGGGCGCGCCGCCCCCGCCGCGCGACCGGCTCGTCACCCGCTTCGCCGACCGCGACAGCATCTCCGTCGCGGTGCTCGGCGACCCGGGCGAGGGGGACGCCTCGCAGTACGTGGTGGTGCCGGTGCTGGAGCGGGTGGCGGGGGACACCGACCTCGGCATCGTGTGCAGCGACGTCGTATACCCGGCCGGTGGGGTGCGCGCCTACCGCGACCGCTTCTACCGGGCCTACGCCGGCTACCGGGCTCCGCTCTACGGCCTGCCCGGCAACCACGACTGGTACGACGGGCTCACCGGCTTCATGACCACCTTCTGCGACGTGGCGCCCGACGTGGGGGAGCCCTCGCCCGACGTGCCCGGCCCGTGGTGGAAGCGGGTGGTGCGCCGGCTGCTCTGGCGGCACGCGCCGAAGGCCACCGCGCAGGACGTCGCCGAGATGCGCTGGTACCGCGACGAGGAGTCGCAGCAGGCGGTGCAGCCGGGGCCGTACTGCGCGATCGACGCCGGTCCGGTGCGGCTGGTGCTCATCGACGTGGGGATCGACGGCCACATCGACCGCGAGCAGGGCGACTGGCTCCGGGAGGTGTCGGCGGGCGACCGCCCCAAGATCCTGCTCACCGGGAAGCCCCTCTACACCTACGCCCACGCGCAGCCGTGCCCGATCGAGGGCGGCGGGTTCGTCGACGACATCGTCACCGACCCGGCGAACAACTACGTCGCGGCGATCGGCGGGGACGACCACAACTACCAGCGCTACCCCGTGCGGCAGCCCGACGGGCGCACGATCCTGTACCTCGTGGCGGGCGGCTCGGGCGCCTATCTCTCGGCCACCCACCAGATCCCCAACGTGGACCGGCTCGCGCCCGCCGTCCACGAGGAGGACTTCCGCTGCTACCCGCTGCGCGGCGACTCGCTCGCCCACTTCAGCAGGCGCTACGACCGAGTCCTCGGCCTCGGGCTCGGCCGGTTGGTGATCTCCCCGGACGACGCGACCACGCTGATGGCCGAGCGGGTGGGCATCACGCCGCCGCGGGCGGGCTCGGCCACCGTGCCGGCCAGGGAACGCCGTGCCGCCGACTTCATCTTCCCGCTGCCCGCACGGGGGACGGCGCCCGCGCACAACCTGATGTCGGTGCTGTTCGACTCGAACGCCGTGCCCCAGTTCAAGAGCTTCCTGCGGCTCGACGCCACCGGCGAGGAGATCGTGGTGTCGTGCTGGGCCGCCACCGGCTGCCGGGAGCACGAGATCGACCCGGTGCTGGAGGACCGGATGCGCGCCACCCGGCAGCCGGACGGCCGGTGGGCCTGGACGAGCGAGACCCCGGGCCGTCCGGTGCCGTGACCCCCACCCGCGAGTCGCCCGTTCCTACCCCGCGAGTCGCCCGTTCTGCGTGCGCGAGTCGCCCGTCCCGGGACCCCGGTCAGGCTGCTCGCGGCGCCCGCCTGCGCAGCCCGGCCATGGTGAGAACCGCGCCGATCACCGCGCCGACGAGCGGGACGACCAGGCCGGCCCGGAGCCCGTCGAGCACGGCCTGCGGGGAGTCGCCCGCGGTGTTGCCGACGATCACCGCGGCCACCACCGCCAGCCCGACCGCCGCGCCGAACTGGAACGAGGTCGTCAGCAGGCCGCTCGCGAGCCCCTGCTCGTGGTCGGCGATCCCGTCGGTGGCGGCGATCGTGAGCGGCCCGTACGCGAGCGCGAACCCGACGCCGAGGACGAGCAGTGCAGGAAGCATCGCGACGAAGCCCCAGTCGAGTCCGACCGGCAGGAACAGCAGGTAGGCGACGGCCGCGAGGGCCAGCCCCCCGGCGGCCACCCTCGCGTTGCCGAAGCGGTTCACCAGCCACGGGGTGAGGGTCGGCGCGAGCACGGCGTCGATTCCGGCCACGGCGAGCGCGAGACCCGTCTCGACCTCCGACCAGCCGCGCAGCTCCTGCAGGTACAGCACGACCGTGAACTGGAACGCCATGAACGAGCCGACGAGCAGCAGCGCACCCGCGTTCGCCCGCAGCAGCGGGGCGGAACGCAGGATCCCCAGCCGGACCAGCGGGGCCACGGACCGGCGCTCGACCAGCACGAACACCGCGAAGAGGGCGAGGGTGCCCGCGAGTGTGCCGACAGTCGTCAGGGTCCCGACGTCGGGCGCCCGCACCACCGCGACCACGAGCAGCAGCATCGCGCCCGTCAGGGTGGCCGTTCCGGCGACGTCGAAGCCTCCGGAGACGCGGACCGGCCGTGCCTCCCGCGGAACGAGCAGCAGCGCGGCCACCAGGATCGCCGCGGCCATCAGCACGGGCGCGAAGAACACCCACCGCCAGTCCACGGCGGCCAACAGCCCGCCGACCACCATGCCGAGCGAGAAACCGCCCGCTCCCGCCCCGGCATAGACGAGGACGGCCCGGTTGCGGGCCGGGCCCGCGGCGAACGTCGTCGTGATGATGGACAGCCCGGCGGGCGCCATGAACGCCGCGGCCACCCCGGTCACGAAGCGGGCGAGGACGAGGACCCAGGCCTCGGTGGCGAGCCCGCCGAGGCCGGAGAAGACCACGAACACCACGAGCCAGGTGAGGAACATCCGGCGCCTGCCCAGCAGGTCGGCGGCCCGGCCGCCCAGGAGCACGAACCCGCCGTAGCCGAGCACGTAGGCGCTCACCACCCACTGCAGCGCACTGGTGGACATGCCCAGTTCGGCGCGGATCGACGGCAGGGCCACGCCCATCATGGAGACGTCGATGCCCTCGAGGAAGATCGCGCCGCAGAGGACGAGCAGCAGGCCCCACGCGCGGCCGCTCATGCGCTCGTGGAGCCGGGCCGGCGCGGGCGAGGACGTGGGTACGGGCACCGAATTGCTCCATTCGTCGGTTCTGTCTTGTAACCGACCACATCGTGAGTCACCATCGGGAAGCGTGGAAGAAGGCACTTCGAAGTCACCGACGCACTGCTGCGATACCGGACCACCGCACGAGGACGCCGAGGGGCACTGGGACGCCCACCAGTGGGACACCCGGGAGGACTGCGAGGTCCGCCAGATCCTCGACCGGGTGGCAGACAAGTGGTCGCTGCTGGTCATCGCTCTGCTGGAGCGGCGCAGGCTGCGCTTCACCGAGCTACGCCGCGAGATCGACGGCGTCAGCCAGCGGATGCTCACGGTCACCCTGCGCCAGCTCGAGCGCGACGGGCTGGTGCGCCGCACCGTGTACCCCGTCGTCCCGCCGCGGGTGGACTACGAGCTCACACCCCTCGGTTCCACGCTGCACGAGACCATCCAGGCGCTGGTCACCTGGACCGAGGCCCACCAGAACGAGATCGCCGCCGCCCGCGCCGCCTACGACGCGGCGCAGGCCGCACCGGCGCCGTGACCGGACGCCCGTGCCGTCCGGTCGGTCGGCGCTAACCTCTCCGCCATGGACGTGCAGGTCGTCGACCACCCACTGGCCAAGGCCCGGCTCTCCGAGCTGCGCGACGCGCGCACGGACAACCCCACCTTCCGCGCCGCGTTGCGCGACCTCACCCTGATGCTGATCTACGAGGCCACCCGGGACGCGCCGCTGGCCTCCGCCCCGCTGCACACGCCGGTGGCGCGCACCCTGGGGTTCCGGCTGGCCAACCCGCCGCTGCTGGTTCCCGTCCTGCGCGCCGGGCTCGGCATGGCGGACGCCGCGCTCGGGTTGATGCCGGAGGCGCAGATGGGGTTCGTCGGGCTCGCCCGCGACGAGGAGACCCACCAGCCCGTCCCGTACATGGAGTCGCTGCCGGACTCGCTGCAGGGGCGCCCGGTGTTCGTGCTCGACCCGATGCTCGCCACCGGCGGCTCGATGGCGCACACGATCCGGCTCCTCACCGAGCGGGGCGCCACCGACGTCACGGCGATCTGCGTGCTGGCCGCGCCCGAGGGTGTCGAGCACCTGCGGAGCAGCGGCCTCCCGGTACGGGTGATCACCGCCAGCATCGACGAGCGGCTCAACGACTCCGCGTTCATCGTCCCCGGCCTGGGGGACGCGGGCGACCGCCAGTTCGGCGCCGTCTGACCCGTCGTCCGGTTACGGCGCCGCCGCGGCCCACCCGGCCGTGACGGACCGGAGCGCGTCCTCGAACCGGGACTCCGCGCCCGGCGGGAGCAGGCCGCGCAGCTGCAGGCACACCCAGCCGTGGACGGTGGCCCAGAGTGCGAGGGCGGCGGTGGCCGGGTCGAGGTCGGGCCGCACCGCGTCGTCCTCGACGGCCCGCTGCACGAACTCGCGTAACGGGGCTAGTGCGGCACCGCTCGCGAGCTCCTGCGGGTCGCCGTCGAACACCACCTCGAACAGGTGGGGCTGCGCGAGCGCACCCTGCCGGTAGGCGAGCGCCAGCTGGACCAGGTCGTCGAGGGTGTCGTTGCCCGGCGGGACGGCCAGGTGAGCGCGGAACCGGCGCAGCGCCTCGTCGAACAGGGCGGTCAGCAGCCCGGCCTTCCCGCCGAACAGCGAGTAGACGGCGGTGGTGGACGTGTCGCATTCGGCGGCGAGGGCGCGCAGGCTCAACGCCGGCATCCCGTCGGCCGACACGCGCTCCAGCGCGTGCCGCAGCAGCCGGTCCCGCAGCGCCTCGTCGTGGACCTTGGGCCGAACCATCGGCGCAGGCTAGCCGAGCCGCCCCGTCAGCCCTCCAGCAGTTCGTGGACCTCGGCGCGCAGGGCGTCGAGGCGCCTGCGAGCGGCGGCTTTCGCCTCGGCCAGCGCTGCGGCGTGCGGTACCGGCTCGACCACCTCGAGGTAGGCCTTGACCTTCGGTTCGGTGCCCGACGGGCGGATCACCAGCCGCTCGCCGTGGCGCCGCAGGACGAGGACGTCGGGGGTGGGCCGCTGCGCCGACCACCCTGCCGGCGTCCCGGACCGGAGCCGCTCGACGAGGGCGTCGCGGGCTGCCGGGTCCCGGCGCACCGACACCCCCTCGGTGCGGTGCACCCCGTGCGCGACGGCCAGCTCGTCGAGCCGGTCGGCCGGTCCCTGGCCCGCTGCCTTCAGCCCCGCCGCGAGGTCGCAGGCCAGCACCGCGGCTGCGATGCCGTCCTTGTCGCGCACCGCGTCGGGGTCGACGCAGTAGCCGAGCGCCTCCTCGTAGCCGTACACCAGCCCCGGGCCGCCCCGGACGATCCACTTGAAGCCGGTCAGGGTCTCGGCGTACCGCGCCCCGTAGGCGGCCGCGAGCGGCCGGAGCATCGACGAGGAGACGATCGTGGTGGCCACCAGCGGGTCGTCGTAGGGCATACCGCGGGCGGCGCCCGACCGCAGCAGGTGGTCGCCCAGCAGCACGCCGGTCTCGTCGCCGGTGAGCATCCGCCAGCCGCCCCCGGCGTCCGGCACGGCCAGCGCACACCGGTCGGCGTCCGGGTCCAGGGCGATCGCCAGATCGGCGTCCACCTCGGCGGCGAGCGCGAGCAGCGCGTCGGTGGCCCCCGGCTCCTCCGGGTTGGGGAAGGAGACCGTCGGGAAGTCGGGATCGGGAGTGGCCTGCGCGGTGACGACGTGGACGTCGGTGAACCCCGCCCGGTGCAGCGCGTGCACCGCGGTGGCTCCGCCCACCCCGTGCATCGGCGTGAGCGCCACCCGCAGCTGCCGGGCCGTGCCGCGCGGCAGCCGACCGGCGCGGTCCAGGTAGGCCTCCGTGACGTCCACGGTCGTGGCGGTGGCGGCGGTCGGGACGGACACGGCGGCCGGAGCCGCGCGGATCGCCGCCTCGATCTCTGCGTCCGACGGGGGCGCGAGCTGCGCGCCGTCGGCCAGGTAGACCTTGTAGCCGTTGTCCGCAGGCGGGTTGTGCGATGCCGTGATCTGCACGCCGGCCACGGCGCCGAGCTCGCGGACGGCGAACGCCAGCACCGGCGTGGGCAACGGCGCGGGCAGGGTCAGCACCCGGAACCCCGCGCCGGCCAGCACCTCCGCCGCCGCGGTGGCGAACGCCTCCGACCCGTGCCGCGCGTCGCGGCCGACCACCACCGGCCCCGGGTCACCCCGGCGGGCCAGCCACGCGGCCAGCCCGGCGGTGGTCCGGCGGACCACGGCCACGTTCATCCCGGCCGGCCCCGCCCGCACCGGGCCGCGCAGCCCGGCGGTGCCGAAGCGCAGCATCCCCGCCATCCGGTCGCGCAGGTCGTCCACCGCACCCGGGGTGCCGACCATGGCCGCGGCCAGCACCTGCTGCAGCTCCGTGCGCGTCAGGGGGTCGGGGTCGTCGGCGATCCAGCGCGTGGCCGCGTCACGCAGGTCGGGCGGCAGGGTCACGAGCGGGCGATGAGGTCGCGCAACAGGGCACCCATCCGGCCTGCCGACGCCGCACCCGCGGCCAGCACCTCGTGGTGGTCGAGCGGCTCGCCGGTCATCCCGGCGGCCAGGTTGGTGACGAGCGACAGCCCGAACACCTCGACGCCCTCGGCGCGCGCCGCGATCGCCTCCAGCACCGTGGACATCCCGACGAGGTCGGCACCCAGCCCGCGCAGCATCCGGATCTCGGCAGGTGTCTCGAAGTGCGGGCCGGGCAGACCGGCGTAGACACCCTCGGACAGCGACGGGTCGATCTCGCGGGCGAGCGCACGCAGCCGTGGCGAGTAGAGGTCGGTCAGATCCGTGAACCGCGGGCCCACCAGTGACGAGCGACCGGTCAGGTTCAGGTGGTCGGAGATCAGCACGGGCTCACCGACCCACATGCCCTCCCGGATGCCGCCCGCCGCGTTGGTGAGCACCACGGTGCGGCAGCCGGCCGCCGCGGCCGTGCGGACGCCGTGGGCGACCGGGTCGGCGCCGTGGCCCTCGTAGAGGTGCGTGCGGCCGAGCAGGACGAGCGCCCGGTGCTCTCCGACGGGTACCGAGCGGATCGTGCCGCCGTGCCCGGCGACGGCGGGGGTGACGAAGCCCGGCAGATCGGCCATCGCGATCTCGTGGGCGGGGTCGCCGATGATGTCGGCGGCAGGCCGCCAGCCCGACCCGAGCACCACAGCCACGTCGTGCTTGTCCACTCCGGTGGCTGCGGCGATGGCCGCTGCGGCGGCGACGGCGGGTGCTGGGGAGACCTCGGCGCTCATGAGCCGACCCTATCGACCGACGGTGACCTCAGGCGGTGGCGAGGGCGGAGCCGGAGGTGTTCCCCAGGTGCCGGTCGGGCCTGCTCACGGTGCGGTGTCGGCCGACGAGACGGTGGCGGTGGTGAACGGGGACTGCCCGGCCAGCAGCCGCGTGGCGGTCCACCCGCCGATCGCACCGGCCACCACGACCGCCGCTCCCGCGACCACCAGCCCGACCGCGGCCATGCCCGTCACGGGCGGGGCGGCGGCCGAGTGGCGCCGGGAGGCCGTGGCGGCCACCGGCCGGACCGGGGCGGGCTGGCGGGTGCGGGCCGGCGGCAGGGGGCCCGGCGACGTCGCCAGCGGGGCCGGCTCCACGAGGTGGCGCGCGCCGGTCGGCGCAGGCGGCAGGGGAGCCGGGCGACCGGCGCTGAACTCGGCGCGCTCCGCGGCGGTCGGAACGGGGAGACCCGCCCCGATGGTGGGCGCGTCCGGGGAGCCGGGGTAGAGCGGGTCGTCCGGGTCGTCGATGAGCGGCCGCAGCCGGTGGCGGACCTCGTCGAGCGGCATCCGCGCGTCGGGGTCCTTGACCATCAGCGCCATGATCACGTCGGCCACCGCGCTCGACGTGCGCGGCCGCGGGACCTCGCCGTCCACCACCTCGGTGATCGTGGACACCGGGTCGCCGTGCACGTCGTAGGGCGGGCGCCCCTCCAGAGCCGCAAAGAGCGTGGCGCCCAGCCCCCACAGGTCCGCCGCCGGCGTCACCGGCTGGCCTGCCGCCACCTCCGGCGCGATGTAGGCGGGGGAGCCGAGGACGAGCCCCACGCTCGTCATGGGGGCGTCGGCGATGTTGCGGGCGATGCCGAAGTCGGTGAGCTTCACGCGGCCGTCGTCGGCCACGAGCACGTTGCCCGGCTTGACGTCCCGGTGCGTGATCCCGCTGCGGTGCGCTGCCCGCAGGCCGCCCGCCGTCGCGAAGCCGACCACCGCCGACTGCTGCAGCGTCAGCGTGCCCTGCTCGCCGATCATCGTCGCCAGGTTGCGGGACGGCACCAGCTCGAGGACGACCACCGGTGCGCCGTCGACGTCGACCACGTCGAACACGGTGATGATGTTCGGGTGCGACAGGCCGCCGAGGGCCCGCGCCTCACGCATGATGCGCTCGCGTGCCTCCGCCGCCTCCTGCTCGGGAACACCCGGCGGGACCTTCAGCTCCTTGACCGCCACCCGGCGCTGCAGCACCTCGTCGTAACCCGCCCAGACGGTGCCCATGGCGCCGCTGCCGAGGAGATCGGACAGCCGGTACCGGCCGCCGATCAGGCGCACGTGCTGGCCCTCCGGGCTGTCCTGCGACACGTACCCATTCTCCCCGGCCCGCGCAGGAGCGGCGCTGGCGCCCCCCGCGTACGCACCGGGATCGCTCCCGGGTTGCTCCCGAAGGGGGGAGTTGACCCCTGTGGGTGTGGGTGGTTGTTGAGAGGTCCAGCATGGCGACACTGCGTGCCGCATGGGCGTTCGACGAGCGGCGACGAGCGGTGTCAACCCCCGTTCGCCTCAGCTTCCGGCGACCGTTCGTCACAGTCCGCGTGCCCGCCCGCAGCAGATCCGCAACCCCTCGGCGCGGATTCCGGCCCCTGATGCGTTTCCGGTTGGAACACCGCCGTCCGGGTGAGCACGATGGCTAGATGCACGACAGAGCAGCCTCAATGCGCGCACCGCTGACGTTGCGCGCTGCGACCGGTCCTCGGGGGACCGCTGCACGCGGTGGTGTGCGGTGACCTTGCTGGAGGCGCACAACGACCTCGTGCCGCCTGCGGAGCTGGCCGTGAATGATATGGGTGCGGGCAGTGGCCCGCCATGGCTCGACTCCTGGCTGGCGGCACACCGAACCGACGTGGTCGCCTGGCGACGCGCCATCCACGCCGTACCGGAGCTCGGACGCGCCGAGCACCGCACCACCGAACTGGTGGCACGGCGGCTGATGGCCGCGGGGCTCGAGCCCCGCACCCTGCCCGGCGGCACCGGCCTCGTCTGCGACATCGGATACGGCGACCGCTGCGTCGCCCTCCGCGCAGACCTCGACGCACTTCCCCTCAAGGAGGACACGGGCCTCCCGTTCGGCTCCACCGTCGACGGCGTGATGCACGCCTGCGGGCACGACGCGCACACCGCCATGCTCCTCGGGGCCGGTCTCGCGCTGGCCTCCGCGCCTGCGCTGCCCGGCCGGGTGCGGCTCATCTTCCAGCCCGCCGAGGAGGTTCAGCCCGGCGGCGCGATCGACATGGTCGCCGACGGCGTCATGGAGGGTGTCGACCGCGTCTTCGCCCTGCACTGCGACCCCCGTCTCGAGGTCGGCAAGGTCGGCACCCGGGTCGGGCCCATCACGTCGGCGTGCGACGTCCTCGAGGTCCGGCTCACCTCTCCCGGCGGCCACACCTCACGCCCGCACCTCACGGCCGACCTCGTCGAGGCCCTCGGCCTGCTCATCACCCAACTGCCGCTGCTCCTCACCCGCCAGGTCGACCCGCGCTCGGGCACCGTCCTCGTCTGGGGTGCCGTGCACGCGGGGGAGGCGGCCAACGCCATCCCGCAGCACGGCGTCCTGCGGGGCACCCTGCGCACCGCCGACCACCACACGTGGGGGGAGCTGGAGGCCAAGATCCGCTCGCTGGTCTCGGCGCTGCTCGCCCCCACCGGCACCGGCTACGTGCTCGAGCACATCCGCGGCGTGCCGCCCGTGGTCAACGAGGCGGTCAGCGCGGGCATGCTGGCCGACGCCGCCATCGCCGTCCGGGGTGCCGACGCCGCCACCAGCACCGAGCAGAGCAGTGGTGGCGAGGACTTCGCCTGGTACCTGGAGCACGCTCCCGGCGCCATGGCCCGGCTCGGGGTGTGGCCCGGGCACGGCCCGATGCGCGACATCCACCAGCCCACGTTCGACCTCGACGAGCGCGCCCTCCCCTTCGGGGTCCGCGTCCTCATCCAGGCCGCGCTCACGGCCCTCACCGCCCCCTGACGCCCCGCACGAGCCGCCGGTCCCCAGGGAACCGGCGGCTCGTGCCGTTCGCTGATCGGGCCCGTGGCGCGCCGCGAGGGGTCAGACGGATTTGCCGCTCGGGCGGTTGCGCAGCGCCGAGACGTAGTCGGCCGGGGCGCCGGCCTGTTCGGCGGCGTCGGCGATGACCCCGAGGTAGCGGGCGCTGGGCATCCCGCCCTCGTAGGCGTCGAGCACGTAGATCCAGGCCAGGACATCGCCGTCGAGGGTGTGCACCCGTAGCCGGAGCTTCTTGTGCAGCCCCAGCTCGCCGCCTTCCCAGCGGTCGAGCTGGTCGGCGTCGAGCTCGGAGACGTCGTAGAGCACGACGAAGACCTGCGACTCCGGGTCCTCGACCACCGTGGAGAGCGCGCCCTCCCAGCCGTAGTCCTCGCCCCCGAAGGTGAGCCGCCAGCCGACGAGCCACCCGGTACCCGCCATCGGCGAGTGCGGGGCACGCTCCTTCATCTGCGCAGGATCCATGTTCGACCCGTAAGCGGCGTACAGCGGCACCGCCACAGAGTAGTGCGCCATCGCCCGCGTACCGTTCTGGGGGAACCGGACATCAGGAGGAGGCATGCCTCGGTGACGCGCATCGTGATCATGGGCGGGGGGCCTGCGGGGTACGAGGCGGCGCTGGTGGCGGCCCAGCACGGCAGTGACGTCACCGTCGTCGAGCGCGAAGGGATGGGCGGTGCGTGTGTTCTCGACGACTGCGTGCCGTCCAAGACCTTCATCTCGTCCGCGGGCATCAGAGTCGACCTGCATCGTGCCCCTGACCTGGGCGTCACCGCCGACCGGCAGGCCATCGGCGTCGACCTGCCCACGGTGCACGCCCGGGTGAAGCGCCTGGCGCTCGCGCAGTCCGCCGACGTGCGGGCCCGCGTGGAGCGGGAGGGCGTGCGCATCGTCCGCGGCACCGCCGTCTTCACCGACGAGCCCTCCGTGCGGGCGCCCCACGTGGTCGAGACACGGACACCCGATGGTGGACGCGAGGAGCTTCCCGCCGACGTCGTCCTCATCGCCACCGGCGCCACCCCGCGCGTGCTGCCGGACGCCGTCCCCGACGGCGAGCGCATCCTCACCTGGCGCCAGCTCTACGACCTCGAGGCGCTGCCCGAGCACCTGATCGTCATCGGTTCCGGGGTGACGGGCGCGGAGTTCGTCTCGGCCTACGTGGAGATGGGGGCGCGGGTCACCCTGATCTCCAGCCGCGACCGCGTGCTCCCCGGCGAGGACGCCGACGCCGCGGCCGTGCTGCAGGACGTCTTCGCCGAGCGGGGCGTCGAGATCCTCGCGCAGGCGCGCGCCGAGACGGTGAAACGCGACGGGGACGGCGTGGTCGTCACCCTCGCCGACGGCCGCACCGTCACCGGTTCGCACGCGCTCATGACCGTCGGGTCGGTGCCCAACACCGCCGACATCGGGCTGGAGAAGATCGGCGTCGAGCCGGGGCGTGGTGGCTTCATCCCCGTCGACCGGGTCTCGCGCACGTCGGTGCCGGGCGTGTACGCGGCGGGCGACTGCACCGGGGTGCTGATGCTCGCCTCCGTGGCCGCGATGCAGGGCCGGATCGCGATGTGGCATGCGCTCGGCGAGGGCGTGGCGCCGATCAAGCTGAAGACGGTGGCGGCGGCCGTGTTCACCCGGCCGGAGATCGCGACCGTCGGGATCAGCCAGCGGGCGATCGACGCGGGCGAGGTGCCAGCTCGCACGATCATGATGCCGCTGTCCACCAACCCGCGGGCGAAGATGCAGGGGCTGCGCCGCGGGTTCGTGAAGCTCTTCTGCCGGCCCGCCACCGGCGTGGTGGTGGGCGGTGTGGTCGTCGCCCCGGTGGCGAGCGAGCTGATCCTGCCGATCGCGCTGGCCGTGCAGAACGGCCTCACCGTGGCCGACCTCGCCCACACGTTCTCGGTGTACCCGTCGCTGTCGGGCTCGATCACCGAGGCCGGACGCCAGCTCATGCGCCACGGCGACCTGGACTGACCGGGCTCGTCACCTCGCCGAGGCTCGGCTCCGGAGGCCGGTGCGCAGCCTGGCGCCCACGGCCCGCACCAGCGTGCTGGGCCGGGCCAGCGTGCTCGGGTGCGCGAGCATCGTGGTGACCATGCTCATCCGCCGGTTGATCTCGGGATCGACCGCCGACATCGCGAGCACCATGTCGCCCAGCTTGGAGATCAGCGCGTAGCCGGGCGGGTAGGGGCCGTCGACGCGGGGCAGCGCGAGGTCGGCGAGGGTGGAGACCTGCCAGGCCGCGTCGACGACCACCCGCACCTTGTCGAAGTACTCCCGTGCCGGCTCGTCGAGTCGCGGCTCCCCGCGCAGGTACGCCGACAGGCAGGACGCATGCAGCGCCGCGGAGGTCATCCCCTGCCCGTAGACGGGGTTGAACGACGCCACCGCGTCCCCGATCGCCACGAGCCCGGCGGGAAAGCGCTCCAGCTCGTGGAACTCGCGCCGCCTGCTGTCGGCCTGGTGGTAGGTGATCACGTCCCCGAGCATCTCGGCCTGCTCGGCGATGTACCCGAAGACGGACGGGAAGTCCCGGCGGCACCGGGCGGCGAACTCGGCGGGATCACGGCTCGGACGGTCGTCCGCGTAACCCGAGATCAACATGATCCAGCGGTTGTCCTCGACGGCGTTGATGCCGCCGATCCGGGCCACCCGGTCCGGCGCGGGACGGGTCTGCGACACGACGACGCTGATGTCGCTGATCTGCTCGTCGCGGCGGAACATCGCCGTGGCGTAGTTCAGCTTGATCGGCATCCGCTGCATCGGCGGCCGGACCCAGCCGTTCTCCTCGAGCCAGTCGCTGAGGCGGCTCGACCGGCCCATCGCGTCGACGACCAGGTCCGCAGGCTGGATGGTCGCGTCGGCGTCGGCGCTCTCGCCCGTCGGCCGGTACCGCACTCCCGTGGCCCTGTCACCGGTGAAGACCACGCCCTCGGCGCGCCCGTGGAGGATCCGGATGTTGGCGATGGCCGTGGTCCGGCGCCGGACCATCGCCTCGAGGAACGGCCGGGTCGTCACCAGCGCGATGCCCGAGCCCGCGATCCGCTGCGGGGGCGGCTGCAGCACGCCGTTGACGTACATCCGGGTGCCGGACGGCGACGGCACCACGGCGCCGGCCGCGAGCGCCTCCTCGGCGAACCCGGGGAACCAGCGCTCGAGCTGGACCTGACCCGCCGGCAGGAGCGCGTGCACCTGGCTGCCCTGCGGCACCCCCGGCCGGGGCTCGTACCCGGTGTCGGCCGCGTCGCGCTCGATGACGACGACCTCCTCGGCGTGGTCGCTCAGCACCCGCGCCGCCAGCAGGCCCGCCATGCTGGCGCCGAGCACGACCGCGCGACCCATGATCGGTCTGGTGTCGGTCGGCCGTCGGGACGTGCTGAGCTCCGTGAAGACGCGGGATGCGGACGGCACTGGGTGGACTCCTGCTGGTGCGGCCGGGCGACGGGCTCCGGCGGACGGGGCAAACGGGATCTTGAAGCTACCCCGGGCACCCGCCCGGGCGAGGCCGCTCCCGCATGCCCTGCGGCTCCGGCTCCGGGTCCGGTCCGGGCGATCCCTGATGCCGGCGCCCGGCCGGCCGCGCACGATCGAGTGATGACCACTCTGCCTGCAACGTCCCGCGTGCCCGCCGGCGCAGTGCTGATCGCCGGGATCGGCGCGCAGCTCGTGGACGACGCCGCCTACCTGCTCCTGCCGCCCGTCGCTCTGCTCGCACCCCTCAGCGGGCTGCTCGCGATCCTGCTCACGGCAGGAGCCGCTCGCTACGTGTCCCGCGACCGCACGGGGGCGGCGGTGGCGCGCACCGGGCTCGCGGTGGGCGCGGTGTCCGCGGTGATCGGGTTGCTCGTCGGCGGCCTCGGGCTGGTGGCGATCCTGCTCGCCGGCGTGACGGTGGTGGCGGGTGTCGCCGGGGCGGTGGCCGGGCGCGGTACGGGCGCCCGGAACCTCGACGGCTGAGCGCTCCGGCGCACCACTCCGCGTGGACCCTCAGGCCAGGGCGGCGGCGATCTGCTTGCGGATCTCGGGGAGCTTCGCGTGGAGCTTGTCGCCCGGGCACTCCGTGGTGGTTTCCCAGTCCTGGTGCCCGGAGATGGTCGGCACCGTGGCCGTGGCACCGGAGATCGGGTTGACGTAGTCGGTGGTGCCCGTGGGGTCGAGCCGGCAGACGCGGGTGAGCACCGTGAGCACCTGGAGCAGGGTGTCCAGCGCCGCGGACGTGGGCTCCACGTCGATGAGGTCGCCGAGCAGCACCACCCCGACGTTGCCGGCGTTGAAGCCGCCGACGTGGGCGGCGTTGGCCATCAGCGGTGCCTTGTGGGTGGACGCGTCGCCGAAGACCGGAACCGGGTCGTCCCCCGACCAGCGGCCCTCGTAGAGGGCGCCCGCCTCGTCGATCAGCAGGTGGTAGCCGAGGTCACCGAACTCGCGCGTGACCGTGTGGTCGTAGTAGATCCCGCGCACCGTGCTCGCCGGGTTGGGGTCGTTGTTCTGGGTGGCCGAGTGGTGCACGGTCAGCGTCTGCACCGGGTGCCAGGTGGGCGGGAACAGCTCGGTGCCCTCGGCGCTGAACCGCAGCCCCTCGTCGGCACCCCACCCGGCGCGGGTGCGGTAGACCAGGCCGCCGTCCCACTTCTCGCTCCGAGGTCCGGAAGCCGACTTCGGCTCGGCCATCGTGTTGATCTCGCCGACCCGGACCGGGGTGTCGGTGCCCATGTCGAGTGTGTACTCCCCGGTGTCGGGGACGGCCACCAGCGCGGAGCGCCGTCGGCCGGGCCTGTCGTCGCGCCCCCCACCGCACGCCGCCCGTACCGGTACGGCCTGCCAGTCCGACCCGACCCGCACCCGCAACCCGACGTCGGGCTCTCCGGACCAGCTCAGCCCCAGGTGGGTGAGACGCTGCTCGGCCCGGACCGGTGCGGTGTCGCCGAGCAGCCGGAGCGTGCCGGTCACCCCCGGCTCGCCCGGCGGCGGGGCCGGTGCAGGGGTCTGCGCGAAGGCCGTGGTGGTGCCGGTGGCCACGGCCAGTGCTGCCGATCCTCCACCGAGAAGCAGCGCCCTGCGACTGACGGCCATGGTGATCCTCCGAGGGGTGAGTGCCGGGTACGTTAACCCGTTCGGAGGTATGCCCGACAAGCGGGCATGATCTTGACGATCCGCGTGCGGGGGCGTCAGCGGCTACCCGCTGCGGCCCGCGCTGCGGCGAGCAGCTCCGACACCCGGTGCCCCAGCCTGCGGGGGTCGGTGGGCGCAACCGTGGTCCACTCGACGCCGTCCTCGCCCGTGGAGCGCGTCACGAGGTAGCGGCCGCGGGGTCCGTCGAGGATCGCGAGTACACCGCCCGCGCGGCGGAGCACGCCCCAGCGGTCGGCGCTGAGGGCGACGATCTGCGCGCCCGCGTCGATGCCGGTGACCATGCGGGCCAGGAGGCCGGCATCGGCCGGAGCGACCTTCCCGGCGAGGAGCGCCGTCCGCAGTCCGAGGCCCGGCGCGGCGGTGGAGAGCACGGCCGACGGCACGGTGGCGGCCCGCCCGGGACCCGGCGGGACGTGGGGGAGCGCGCGCAGCAGCGCGACCGGCAGCGAGCCGTGCGCTCCCAGGGTGACGGTGGCGTCCTGGCGGACCGCCAGCACGCACGCGTCGGGGCCGCCTGCGGCCACGGCCCGCACCCTGTGCTGCCACCGCCCCCGCAGCTCCAGCTGTTCGGCGGGGCGGGCCAGGAGGTGCAGCAGCCGGGTGAGCCCGGGGTCCGGTCCGGACGGCCCGGCGAGCCCGCGCCGGCGCAGCGCCTGCCAGCCCGCCGCCTGGAGCTCCCGCCGCCCGGCACGGGTGCGGCCCGGCGACTCCAGGCGCAGGACGACGGGCGTGGGGCCGAGCCGGAGCCGCTCCCACAGCACGTCGAACTCGACGGCGGTGAGCACGTGCCGGGGTGCGTCGGGCAGCGGTTCGAGGGCGGGCTCGGCCATGGTGTCCTCCCGTGCGCGAGATCTCGCGGCGACGGTAGGGCGGGGAGATCCGGTGCCGGGGGCGTTCCCGGGAACCTGTGTACGAACGTGAACGACCCCGGGACGCACGACGGCCGGTGCGGCTGCAGTCCGCACCGGCCGTCGCGGTCTCCGGCAACCGGTCGAACCGGCGTCGGACCTCTTGCTGGTCATTCGGCCTGACGCGCACGCAGTTGCTCACGGAACTGCTCCACCGGCAGGCCGCCCCAGCCCCAGTTCTCGGTCTCGACCTCGTCGATGATGACGAAGGTGGAGTCGACCGGTTTGTTCAGCACGTCGAGCAGCAGCGCGCTGACTCCGCTGATGAGCGCGGCCTTCTCCTCGGCGGTCACCGAGTGCGCGTCAGGAGTGGTTCCCTCTCGGGTCACCTGGATGGTCACGACCGGCATTTCTTCCTGCTCCTCTCCGAGATGTTGCGCGGGTCAGTGACCGGCGCTCTGGCCGCCGTCGACGTGCAGGACTTCTCCGGTCACGAAGGGCGCCGACTCGAGATAGACGACGGCGTCGACGACGTCGCTGGTCTCGCCCATGTGGCCCACGGGGTGCAGTCCGGCGAGGGCCTCGTGGGTCTCGACCGGGTGCATCGGGGTCTTGATGATTCCCGGAGACACGGCGTTCACGCGGATGCCGCGCGTCGCGTACTCGATGGCCAGCGACTTCGTGGCGGCGCCCAGGCCGCCCTTCGTCAGCGAGGCGAGCACGGACGGCACGTTCGAGTTGGCGTGGTCGACCAGGCTCGTCGTGATGTTGACGATGTGCCCTGTTCCCTGGCTCTCCATGAGTTCCACGGCTCCTTGCGTGATGCGGAAGAACCCGGCCAGGTTCACCCGCACCACCGCGGCGAAGTCCTCCTCCGTGTACTCGGTGAAAGGCTTCGCGATGAAGAGGCCGGCGTTGTTGACCAGTGTGTCAACGCGGCCGAACCTGCTCAGTGCCTCTCCGATCACCCGCTGCGCAGTATCTGCGTCGGCGATGTCGCCCTGGACACTCACGATGTCCGGGTCCTCGGACGGCGCGATCGAGCGTGAGTTCGCGACCACGCCGTAGCCCAGCTTCCGGTAGGCGCTGACCAGGTCGGCGCCGATACCCTGCGAGGCGCCGGTGATGATGGCGACCTGCTGTCCCTGGAGGTTTCCCACGGTCTGTTCCCCTTCGTGTTCTCTGGTTGTCGTGCGGAGTGGTTATCGAGAGATTTCCGCCACGCGATCCGGCCGGCGCGGGAATCGGAATCGCAGTGCCGCGGAGGCGAGGGCGGCGGCGAGGACAGCGGCGGCGCCGACCAGCAGAGGCTGCTGGTAGCCATGGCTCAACAACGGGGTGACGACCAGCGGGCCGGCGATCTGCCCGGCCCCGTACCCGGTGGTCAACAAGGCCACCGCACGCGGGAACCGCAGGTGCGCGCCGATCCCGAGTGCCATCGAGGTGACGCCAACGAACGTCGCACCGAACAGCAGAGCTGACACCACCGCTGGTCCGATGCCCCCGGAGACAGCGGGCAGAGCGATGCCGAGAGCCTGGATCACCAGCGCGACCGGCAGCAGCGCCGATGCCGGCCACCGCTTGCCCAGCCGCGCCCACAGGGCGCAGGACGGCAGGGCGGCGAGCCCGACCAGAACCCACGCACCGCTGCCGGTCGAGCCGGAGGCGTTCTGGTCCATCGCCGCCACCAGGAACGTCCCGGCGATGATGTAGCCGACACCTTCCAGCGTGTAGCCGGCGAACAGCGCCCAGAACCAGGTGTCCGTCCCCGGCCCGGCCCGGCCGACTCCGGCCGCGCCCTCCGGTTCCGGATCCGGTTGCAGCGCCCAGGCGCCTGCCGCGAGGACGAGCGCGAGAGCCGCCGACGCCCACCAGGCCGCCCGCCAGGTGGCCACCGACCGGAGGAGGAGCACCAGGATCCCGGACAGGGCGATGCCGGTGCCGATGCCGCCGAACGCCCATCCGGTCAGGTGCGAACCGTGATCACGCAGGTGACGGTGCACGGCACTGACGGCGATGACGAACACGAGCGCGCTGGTGGCGCCCGCGGTCAGCCGCAGCACGGCCCACACTGCGTCGTTCTGCGTGACCGGCATCAGCGCCAAGGTCGCGACCAGCACGATCAGCGACGTGCGCAGGGCCACCGCCGAGCGCACCAACGCCGGGACGAGGATTCCGGCCGACGCCCCGGCGAGATAGCCGACGTAGTTCGCCGTCGCCAGCGCCGACCCCCACTGCGGGGACAGGCTCGTCTGCGCTTGCATCAGGGGCAGCATCGGGGTGTAGACGAACCTGCCGATCCCCATGCTCGCCGCGAGCGCCGCCGCGCCCTGCCCGACGATCGGCCACGGGGACGACGATGCTTCCGAGCACATTGCTCGCCTTGCGCTCACGACGCGGATCATGACGACGAGTTCTCCCTTGTCGGCTCGTCATCGAACGTAAGCGCGGCACGGCGCCTTGTTAAATGCCTGGCGTAGCGCATCCATGCTCCGCAGGCATGGACGTCGGGCTACGGAATTTCCGGGCGCTCGCCGCTTTCGGTCAGCAGTTCAGGAACTGGTCGCGGCAACGGCGGCTTCGACGAACTTCCGCATCAATGCCTCCTGCACGTGCGGCATGAATACGAGGGAAACAGGGACCGGTGGCGCGCCGACCAGCGGGACGAACCTGACGGCCGAGTGAATGTGACGCCGCCTCGCGACGTCGGGGACCACGCCGATCCCGCGGTCCGCGGCCACCGACTCCAGCCATTCGTCGAAGTTCGCGGTCTCGATGATGCGAGCCGGTCCCTCCCCCGGCGCCCACGTCCAGGGTCCGGTCGTGCCGCTGAGGGTGTTGACCACGAGCGGCCACTTGGTCACGTCGCTCCAGGCCAACTGTTCCCGGTCGGCCAGTTCGGAGTGTTCCGAGCACACCGCGACCCGTTTCTCGTCGAACAGGTGCACCACGCGGATCGGTGACGGGGCGATGTCGCCGCGAACGAGCGCGACGTCGATCGTGTGCTGCCGGAGGCAGGAAAGCGGGTCGTCGCAGCGGACCAGCGAGACGGTGTTGCCCGTGGCCTGTTCGAACATGCTCACCGCGTGCTGGGCCCATGGATCGGGCAGCAGCCAGCTGAACCCGAGGCGGACGGTGACCTGTCCGCGCACGGCCGCCAGAGCCTCGTCCATCTCGGCGAGCACCCGCTCGGCACGGATCAGGAACTCCTGCCCGGCTTCGGTGAGCTCGAACCGGCGCGAGGTCCTGTCGAGCAGTCGCACCTGGAGTGCCGCCTCGAGTTGCTGGACCGTGCGCGTCAACGCCGGCTGGGTGATCAGGAGTTGCTCCGCCGCGCGGGTGAACGACCGCTGCCGCGCGACGGCGGCGAACGCCCGGAGATGACGGAGTTCGACGTCCACGCCTCCGCAGCATAGGTCCGGGTACGCCGGGCAGGAGATGGCCGACGACGTGTTCTGGCCGGGACCGGTTCCTCTCCGGCCGACCGCGCATCCCCCGTGATCGAGGGAGCGTCCCCCGGACGGGGGAGGCGCCCGAAGCGGGTGTGATGGGCATCATGGACGCATGAACTGGCAGGAGGTGCCGCGTCGCGCCGTCTACCTGCTGATAGGCGCCGCATTCTGCCTCGCCATCGCGATCATCGTCTGGACCTTCTCCCCGGCGTTGGCCGGGCCCGGGCTGCCGATGCCCGCACTGGTGGTGGCGCTCGCGTCGGTACCGGTGCTGACCATCGGTCTGCTCCCCGGGATCCGCGACCTGCAGGTCGAGGCGGCCCGTTCGCTGCTGCGGGTCGACACCGGGCTCGTCCGTCCGCAACAGCTCCGGTGGGAGCACCGGTGGCGCACCGCCGTCTACACCGCCGCCCACCAGATCCTGGGCTTCGCCACCGGGCTGTGGGTGGTGCTCGCGGTGTGGGTACTGGGCGCGTTGGCCGTCGTCATCGTGCGGGGCGGCCAGGCCGAGTTCATCGTCCGGCTGGCCCGGCCGTCGACCCCGCTGGGCTGGGTGCTCACCGCAGCGGGGGCGGTGGGCGTCGTCGCCGGGACCGTCGGGCTCGTCCTCGGTGCCGGCGCGGTGATGGCCCGGGCCGCGTCCCGGCTGCTGGGGCCGACCAGCACGGACCGGCTCGCCGAGGTCACGGCCCGGCTGCACCAGGAGACCGAGTACCGCCGGCTGTCACGTGACCTGCACGACGGCGTCGGGCACGCGTTGAGCGGCATCTCCTTGCACGCCACCGCCGGCGCCCGGCTGCTGCGCCGCGATCCGGATGTGGCGGCCGAGTCCTTCGCCACGATCGAGGCACTCGCCGGGCGAGCGCTCGGCGAGCTGGATCAGGTGCTGGCACTGCTGCGCGACGACGAGCCGTTGCGGCAACCCGAACCGGGGCTCGACCAGCTCGAAACCCTCGTCGACGAGCATCGCAAGCTCGGTCTGGACGTGACGTTCGAGGTGGCAGAGCTGCCGGTCGGCCCGCTCCTGTCCACCACGGCGTACCGCGTCTGCTCGGAGGCTCTGCACAACGCCGCCAAGCACGGCGGACCCGGGCCCGTCACCCTCAGGGTGAGACCGGAGGGCGACCACCTCGTCATCACCGCGACCAACCCCGCCGGTACCGGCGCGCCGTCGCGCCGCCGCGGACGCGGGCTCGTCGGTCTCGACGAACGCGTCGCGCTGCTCGGCGGCCGGTTCGAGGCGGGCGCCGAGAACGCCCAATGGCGGCTGTCCGCGCACCTGCCGCGGGCGGTGGGCCACCGTGGGTGAACCGATCTCCGTCGCGGTCGTCGACGACGAACCGATCATCCGCAGCGGCCTGCGCAACCTGCTTCAGTCCGAGCCGGACATCGAGGTGGTCGGTGAGGCGAGCGACGGCGTCGAGGCGGTGGGACTGGTCCGCCGCATGCGTCCCGCGGTCGTGTGCATGGACGTCCAGATGCCCAAGCTCGACGGCATCCGGGCCACCCAGCAGCTGCTGACGCTGCCCGACGCGCCGCGGGTGCTGGTCTTCACGACGTTCGGCGCCGACGAGCACGTCTTCGGGGCGCTGCGCGCCGGTGCGTCCGGGTTCCTGCTCAAGCGTGCGAACGCCGAGCAGATCATCACCGCGGTGCGGACCGTCGCGCTCGGGGAGAGCCTGGTGTTCCCCGAGGCGCTACGAACGCTCGTGGCCACCCGGGCCCCCGCAGAGGTCACCTACCGGGGGCCGGCGCTGACCGACCGGGAGAGCGACGTTCTGACCCAGGTGGCCGCGGGGCAGACCAACGCCGAGATCGCGCAAGCGCTCTTCCTGGGCGTCGAGACCGTACGCACCCACATGTCCCGGATACTCGCCAAGCTCGGAGCACGCGACCGCACGCAGGCCGTGGTCATCGCTTACACGACAGGCCTCATCCCGCTTCGTCACTGATCAGGCCCGTTTGGATGCCCTGACACTCGGGTCTGGTCAGGCGGTAGTAGGAGGTCGACGCGACGAGCAGGCCGGCACCCCAGAGGGTGTAGCCACCGATCTCCAGCACGGCGCCCAGGCCGGCGGGTGTCGCCCCCACGGCCATCGCGGTCATCCCGCCGACGCCGAAGTACGCGCTCAACCCGACCCCCATGAACACTCCTGGCCCGAGCACCAGCCACCTGGGGACGAACTGCCCGGCCCACGGCGACCAGTTCGGCCACACTCGTCCCCACAGGTGAGCAAGTGCCAACGGCAACAACGTCCCCGCCAGCACCATGAGGCCGAAGAAGATCGTGAACCCGGCCCCGCCCGGTCCGTCGAGGTTCAGCCCTTCCACGAGTGCGGGGCTGAGCCGTGCCGCCAGACCGGCGACAGCCACGTAGGCGCCCGCGTAGGCCCACCACGGCGACGGCTCGGTGCGCCGCTCCGGGGACAGTCCGTGAACCCGGCCGCAGCGATCACATGCCGACCGGACATGGCGAAGCTCCGTGGCGGCGCACCACAGCGTCAGAGCTCCGGCCGCGACGCCCGCGCTCCGCAAGGGCAGCCCGACGAGCTGATCCCGGCTGTCGACACCGAACGGCAGCATGAAGATCATCGTCAGATCGATCCAGAACAGGAGGCAGTACGCGATCATCGACGCTCCCGCCGCCCATCCCAGCCACGCCAGCAGCCGGCGCCATCGGGGCGGCCACCGGCGCGTCGCACCCAGACCTGTCGCCAGGCAGAACGCTGCGGACAGCGCCGCCGGTAGCACCGTCACCCACCCCGCTGGGAAGAACGTCACCCCACTGAAGGACGGTGAGCCGGCAACCGCCCTCGAGGCGAGGACCACCGCGTACCCGGCCGACCATCCAGCGGCAAGCAAGGCCGGCCACCTGGCCGAACAGGACCCCATGGGCACGAAAGCTAGGCGGCAACGGAACCGGATCAGTCCCCCTCGCGTGGGATCGCCGTCCCCCGCAGGGCCCCTTCCAGATAACCCGGCCCGCGTCGCGGAGGCCGAGTACGACCGCGTGTTCGCCAGCGCCTACCTCTCACACGAGGGACCGGCGCACGAGAAGAAGGACGCCACCGAGCTGGCCACCGCGGCGGAACGGGACGTCCGCGACATCGCCCAGCTCGCGTTCAAGCACGCCGACCGGCAGGCCCGCGCGCTCGAATCGGAACTGCGCGCTTACCAGTCCATCGGCGCTTCCGTCCGCGCAATGTACGGCGCAGAGACGGATCGGGCGGTGATCGCGCGGTGAACAGTTCGAGCTGGTTGCGCTCATGCTCGGTCGTCCGCCTGATCGCCCAGGAATCCACCCCGCCCTCCTTGCTGAGCTGCTCGGCGACGAGAACGACTGGCGCTCCCAGGGCGCGTGCGTCGGCGCGGACTACCGGCTCTTCGAGCCCTCCGCGGACGGCGAGCGTATGCGCGGCTACCCGCCCCGTGCCGTCGACGCCGGCCGCGTCTGCCTCTCCTGCCCGGTCATCGAGCGCTGCCGCGCCTGGGCCGAGGACCGCAAGGAGCAGGGCGTGTGGGCGGCCGCGTGGCGCACCGGCATTGCGGGTGACAACCGACCCTGGCCCATCCGGTGGTGTGCAGCAGCGAAGCGGGCTGGGTGCGCCACCGCGTCTCGGCGTTCGACACCCCCGCCTTCACCTGCGAGCAGGTCACACCCGAGATGGCGAAGTGCCTCGTGCAGCGCGCCTGGGTGGAGGACAAGCAGCGCTTGGGCCGAAGGTAAGGGCAACGTCTCACCCGAGATCCGCGCCGGCGCGGTGAGGGCCATCGCCGAATGGGAGGCCCTGCGGGCGAAGGCCGCCAGCGAGCTGGCGAAGTACAAGGTGCAGTAACGCGAGAGCCCCCGCCTGGCCTCTTCGGAGGTCCGGGCGGGGGCTCTTCGTCGTTTCAGGAGGCCTTCGTGAGCTGGGAGACCCGCTGGGGTGACACGTCGAGCACTGCGGCGATGTCGCCGCCGGTGAGGCCGGAGTCCCTGAGCCGACGGGCGATCGAGCGCCAGTGCTCGGCCGCTCGTTCTTGTGCCTCTTCGATTGCCCGCATCTCTTTGCGTGCCTGCTCGACCTCTGCGGTGGTGGCGGCGTCGAGCTCGGCGCGCACGGTGAATTCAACGGCGTCGGGGTCCTCGTCGCGCTGCAGCGCGAGGTAGTCGCGGACCATTCGACCTGCTCCGGCGATGGTGTGTGACTGGGTTACGCCGACCTCGGCGCCTTGGGCGTCGAAGATGTGCAGCTCCCAGCCGCGGGCCCATCGCTTCGCCTGGACGCTGTAGGTGCTCATTGCAACCACCCTTCCGGCAGGCAGGCCATCTGCTTGCCGACGCTCTGTACTACGCCCGGGGAGATGTCGCGATGCCGTGGTACGGGCGCGCGGTGCGCGCCGCATGGGCACTTCCACACGGTGTGGTCGCCGGTGTTGCGCAAGACCTGGCAGCCGTGCGCTATGAGCGCCTTCTCTACCGCGCGGAGCTTCATCTCTCTGAACACCACGAGGATAAGCCTAGGCCCCCTTGTCCACCAGTCTAAAGGGGGGCTAGCGAGTCAGTGTCAGCTGGTGGGGCAGGGCTCCCGGTATGCGCGGGGCGGCAGGCCCACGGTGACGTGTCCGGCCGGGCAGCGGACCTTGAAGTGGGTACCGGCGGGCACGCGCTCGTCGGTCTCCACGGTGTCCTCGGAGCCGCACTCGCCGCAGGCGAACGCGACGTCGGCGAAGATCCGCGACCAGCCTTCCTGGTCCTCGGCGGTGAGGCGGTCGGTGGGGGCAGGTCAGTCGAATCGCATGCCGGGATGCTAGCGACGGCCCGCCCCCCGGCGGGTCACTCCAGGCGGCCCTCGATCGTGCCGCACTTCGAGCAGATGCGGGTGTCCGTCGACGCAGGGGCCGGCGGGGCTCGACGCCGCTCCGGCGGGCATTGCGTCAAATGGCGCAACCTCGGTATTGGGCGTAACGGACCGATGGCCCTCGGCGACGGGCCGGTGCCCCCAGTATCTCCGCGCCTCCCCGTCGCTCCGCTCCCCCCAAGCAGCGGCGACCGGCGCATCCGGAATCGGAGTCCGTGTGAAACGACCGTCCCGTCTTATCCTCGTCACCGCATCGCTGACGGTCGTCGGGCTACTCGTCGGTGGCACCGCCTACGCGATGTCCAGCCGTGGCGGCGCGGAGACCTACCGTGCGTGTGTCAATGAGCGGACCGGCGCGATCCGCATGCTCCTCGACCGTCGCGACGGCGACTGCATCACGAGGCGCGGTCCGCGGCAGGAGACTCCGATCTCGTGGGACCGGAACGGCGGCCCTCCCGGGCCTGCCGGGCCTGCCGGACCCCGCGGACCTCGCGGGTCAGGAGGTTCGGGCGGAAACGGCGAGGGGGGTTCGCTCGGGAGCCTCGACAACCTGGCCGGCCTGCCGTGCAATACCGACAGCGACGACGAAGGCGTGGTTGAGATCCGGATCAGCGCGCCGAACCAGGGGTCGGTGATACAGATGGTCTGCAAGACCGATGGGACGGTCGACTGGCCGCCGGCTCCTCCTACGACGACGGCCCCGCGCCCAACGGTGACTCCGCCGCCGACGAGGCCGACCTTCGAGACTCCGGCTCCGCCGACGACTCGGACGCCGCCTTTGACGACGGTCCGGCCGACGCAGCCCCCGCCTCCGACGACGGCTTGGCCGACACCGACTCCGACTCCGCAGCCGCCGCAAGCCTAGATCCGCGAAGAGTTCCGCGTCTGACCTGGACACAACAGAGCCCCCTGATCAGGGCGAGCAGGGGGTTCTGTGGCGATCAGGGGCGATGTGCCGGTCAGTTGGCGGCTGGCCACAGGTACATGCGGGTCTGGCCGTCTTCCTTCTCACTCCCGATGATCCCGCTGTTCGCCAGGGTCTTCAGGGGGTGCCCAACCCGTGCGTGTCCTCGCCGATGTTCTGGGCGGTGAGCTTCATGCCCGGGTGGTTGCACATGAACGCGACGATCCGCTCGTTGAGGTCATCCCGGGGCGGAGACCCGCGGGGCGGTCGTGCTTCGAGATGCTCGAGGCGCCGCCACAGCTCCGCGTAGGCGGCCGGCCTGTTTGGTGGGCGCCGAGGAGAGCGAGTGTGCATCCAAGGGAACATCGCTCTCGTGACAGATGGTGTTAATCGCTCATATACCTGGTGTAGGGGCAGACGAATCTAAGTAGCACATTTCGTCGCCTGTACCGCGGACCGGGGGTGGCGAGCGAACCCCCGGCGGGCCCCTGAGGGTTCCGCGGGTCTGGGAGGCCTGGCGCCGGGGGAGCTTCCGGACGCCGGTCGGCGGCCGTGGCGGGCCCCCGGGACGCACGACGGCCGGTGCGGCTGCAGTCCGCACCGGCCGTCGTGGAGCGTCAGCTCGTCCTGGCCAGCACCGTCTCCGGCGTCCGGCATCCGGCGAGCGGGCAGAGCGTCGAGCATCCGATGCGGGCGTGGAGATCCGCATCGGTGAGGGTCCTGGCGAAGGGCCAGTGCCCGGTGAAGCGTTGCAGGTACCAGTACAGGAACAGATAGTCCGGTTCTGCGGTGTCGGCGACGAAGACCGGGCGCCCGGGGAGTCGGTCGATCCACTGGGCGTAGGCACTCATCGCGAGGGCGGGTGGTCGGGTCGCCCGGCGGGTGGAGAGCCAGTCATCCGCCCGCCGCCTCCAGGTCTGGAGGGCGACGGGGTGGAGGGTGGCACCGGGCAGTTCACGCACGTTGGTGGTGAACACGGCGGTCGGGTCTCCGTCGGGCGAGTGCGCGGCGGAGGTGAGGGTGAGCAGGGAATGGGGACCGGGTATCGGCCCGTCGATGTGGATGTGGGTGGTCACGAACGTGTCGGGGGGCATACGGATCCTGGTCGCCGGTCGGGATGGGGGCGTGTTCGCGGCGCGGCCTGAGCCTGCGTGGCGAACGGATCCGCGGCGCGGCACTTCCGCGTGGCGGAGTCACCGGGCCCCGTGGTGGTCACGGGATGCGTCACTGCTGTCCGCTATGCACTTGTCCAGCACGGTGCGGGGTCGCTGTGGAATGCCTGGCCCGACGACGGTAGGACGCTGTGTGCTCGAAGGTCAACTGTCCGTCGCCGACCGGGCCGCCACCAGGACGTCCATGTGCCGCCCGTCGACCACCCAGGCCGACGGCTGCCGCGCCTCCGGTCGGAACCCGCACTTGATCGCCACGCGGGCCGATGCGTTGTTGCCCTCGGCCCAGGCGTAGGTGACGCGGCGCAGGCCCAGCCCGGCGAACCCGAACCGCAGCACCGCGGACAGTGCGGTGGTGGTCATCCCCTTGCCGCGGGCCGCCGGGAGCGCCCAGCAGGCCGCCTCGGCCGTGCGGGCGGCGAGGTCGAGAGCGGCCAGTTCGACCTCGCCGACCATCTCCCCGGTGGTGGGCTCGCACACCGCCCACGTGTAGCGCTCGTCGCGGCTCCACTCGCGGGCGCGGAGCCGGACGTAGGCGTCGGCCTCCGCCCGGGTGGCCGCCGGTCTGCGGCGCCAGCGGCGGATCTCCGGATCGAGGCAGGACGCCACCACGGCGGGCCGGTCGTCGATGCGGTCGTCGGCGCGCAGGGCGCGCAGGTACCAGGAGCCTGCGTTGATCTCCACCGGTTCCATGGCGGGAGCGCGCGGTGCGCCTACTCCTTGATCTCGCAGATCACGGTGCCCTGCGACACGGAACTACCGGTCTGCGCCGCCAGGCCGGTGATCGTGCCGTCCTTGTGCGCCATCACCGGGTTCTCCATCTTCATGGCCTCCAGCACGACCACGAGATCGCCCGCCGAGACCGTGTCGCCGTCGGACACCGCGACCTTGATGATCGTGCCCTGCATGGGCGCGGTCACGGCGTCGCCGGAGGCCGTCGCGCCGCCGCGGCCGCCGCCACGCTTGCGGGGTGCTGCCTTGGCCGCTGCGCCTGCGCCAGCACCTCCACCGATGGCCAGGTCGGCGGGCAGCGAGACCTCCAGCCGCCTGCCGCCGACCTCGACGACCACGGTCTGGCGCGGACCTGCGTCCTCCTCGGCGTCCTCGCCGCCCTCGAAGGGCGCGACGGTGTTGTCCCACTCGGTCTCGATCCACCGGGTGTGGACGGTGAAGTCCTTCTCGTCCGTCGCGGCGAACGCCGTGTCCTCGACGACGAGCCGGTGGAACGGCAGCACCGTGGCCATGCCCTCGACCTGGAACTCGGCCAGCGCCCGGCGCGACCGCTCCAGGGCCTGTGCCCGGTCCGAGCCGGTGACGACGAGCTTGGCCAGCAGCGAGTCGAACTGGCCGCCGATCACAGAACCGGGCTCGACGCCCGCGTCCACCCGCACCCCGGGGCCCGCCGGGAAGGAGATCGACCGGACGGTGCCCGGCGCGGGTAGGAAGTTCCGGCCGGCGTCCTCGCCGTTGATCCGGAACTCGATGGAGTGCCCGCGCGGCTCGGGGTCCTCGAGCAGGTTGAGCACCTCGCCCTCGGCGATGCGGAACTGCTCGCGCACCAGGTCGAGCCCGCTCGTCTCCTCCGAGACGGGGTGCTCCACCTGCAACCGGGTGTTGACCTCCAGGAACGAGATCAGCCCGTCCTGCCCGACGAGGAACTCGACGGTGCCGGCGCCGTGGTAGCCCGCCTCCGTGCAGATCGCCTTGGCGGCCTCGTGGATCGTGCTGCGCTGCTCGTCGGTGAGGAACGGCGCGGGCGCCTCCTCCACGAGCTTCTGGAACCGCCGTTGCAGGGAGCAGTCGCGCGTGCCGACGACGATGACATTGCCGTGGGTGTCGGCCAGCACCTGGGCCTCGACGTGGCGGGGCTTGTCCAGGTAGCGCTCGACGAAGCACTCGCCACGGCCGAACGCCGCGGTGGCCTCGCGGACGGCCGACTCGTAGAGCTCGGCGATCTCCTTCTTCTCCCGGGCCACCTTCATGCCCCGGCCTCCACCGCCGAATGCGGCCTTGATCGCGATGGGGAGCCCGTGCTCCTCGGCGAAGGCCTCCACCTCGTCGGCCCCGCTCACCGGCTCGGCGGTGCCGGGGACGAGCGGCGCGCCCGCCCGGGTGGCGATGTGCCGGGCGGTGACCTTGTCCCCCAGGTCGCGGATGGCCTGCGGGGTGGGGCCGATCCAGGTGAGGTCGGCGTCGATGACGGCCTGCGCGAAGTCGGCGTTCTCGCTGAGGAAGCCGTACCCGGGGTGGACGGCGTCGGCGCCGGCGCGCTTCGCGACGTCGAGCAGCTTGTCGATCGCGAGATAGGAGTCGGCGGCGGTGGTGCCGCCGAGGGCGAACGCCTCGTCGGCCAGGCGCACGAAGGGGGCGTCCCGGTCGGGGTCGGCGTAGACGGCGACGCTCCCCAGTCCGGCGTCGCGGCAGGCCCTGATGACGCGGACGGCGATCTCCCCACGGTTCGCGACGAGAACCTTGCTCAAGCGCGCCACGGTCGGCCTCCTCGTGGTGTCCGCTGGGACGGGTGCCCCGAATCGGTTGTTACCGGTGAGTTTAAGGGGGTGGATCCCTCGTGCCCGGCGCGGTCGGTCACCGTCGGCCCGTGAGATTCCTGACGCCCCGCAGCAGGCGGCGAAGGCGGCGAAGGCGGCGCGGCGTCGGGGGCCGGTGCCCGTCGTACCGGAACGCGGCCTCCCGCTCGGCCAGCTCGGTTCCGGCCGCGCTGCCGAGCTCGCCGCGCCGGTGCAGGGCACTGGCGACGTCCCAGCCCTCGCGCAGGGCGCCGGAGGGTTCGCGGCCGGCGTGGTGCGCGGCGAAGACACGTGGCCATTCGGCTCCCAGCGACGCCGCCAGCAGCGGCCACGCCGTCGCCGCCTCGCCCGCGCGCTTGCGCAGGAGTGCGCGCCGGGTGGCGTCGATCCGGGCGAGGTCGAAGCCGGGGGGGACCGGTGCGCCCGCGACGAGCGCCGCCACCAGCTCGGCCTGCCGGGCCGCGAGGCCGCGGTCGTGGCTCACCGGGGCACCCGCTGCTGCCCGACGGGCGGGTGCCCGGCCGCGGCCGCGATGGCGTCCAGCTCGGCCAGCAGCTCGGCGGCGGGTGGGTAGCGGCCGTCGCGCTCCAGCATCACCGGTGGGGCCTGCGCGATCCGTTCCACGAGCCGTTCGAGCAGGCGCAGCACGGCTGCGGGCACCGGATGGGTGTGGGTGTCGTGGTAGATCCCGGGGTCGTCGGGGTGCTCCGCACCTCCGGCGACGTGCACGTAGGCGACCCGGTCCAGCGGCAGCCGGTCGAGCACGGCCTCCGGGTCCTGGCCGCGGTTGACCGCGTTGGCGTGGATGTTGGCCACGTCGAGCAGGAGCAGCGCGTCGGTGCGCTCCAGCAGGGCGGTGAGGAAGTCGGGCTCGGTGTACTCGTCCTCGGGCCAGTCGAACAGCGCCGCGATCGGCTCCAGCGCGAGCGGGACGTCGAGCTCGGCCTGCGTGCGCCGGATGTTGCGGGCGAGCACGTCCAGCGCCTCCCGCGTGCGCGGCACGGGGAGCAGGTGTCCGGCGTCGAGGTCGCCTGCGCGGACGAAGGCGATGTGCTCGCTCACCAGCGGGGCCTGCAGTGCGGCGGCGCACGCCGCGAGGTGCGTGACCCGGCGGGCCTCGACGGGTTCGGCGCCGCCGAGGGAGAGCCGGACGCCGTGGGGCACGACCGGGACACCCCGCTCCCGGAGCTCCGTCACCCCGCGATGTGCCGCTGCCGGATCGATCGACTCGGCGATCACCTCGCAGAAGGAGGGCGCGGCGAGGCCGGCGACCCATGCGGCGATCTCCGGACGCCAGCCGACCCCCACCCCGGCCGGGAACGACGCGGGCCGCTCACCCAC